>JAHEHB010000298.1 GCA_024644775.1 Deltaproteobacteria bacterium | reverse complement strand
GATTTACCTGTTCGGCCAGAGAAGGGGAACCGGAGAAAGTGTTTGGGAAATCAAAAAAAAGATCGGCCTGATTTCATCAGAATTTCAGATTCACTATCGAAAGCCGATACGGGTGCGGGATGTCATCCTTTCGGGTTTTTTTGACACCATCGGTCTTTATCGACATGCCACGGCGGAACAGACTTCGACAACGAAAATCTGGATGGAAAAACTTGGGATCTGGCACTTAGGGGAGCGGCGATTCGACCGGCTTTCTGATGGTGAAAAGCGAATGGTGCTGCTCGCTCGAAGTATGGTGAAGACCCCCTTGCTTTTGATATTGGATGAACCCTGTCAAGGGCTCGATCCAGAAAATCGTCGTCACGTTTTGGATCTAATCGACTATATCGGTAAAAGCACGTCAACCAATATTATCTATGTAACCCATAACACGGATGAGATATTGCCCTGTATCACCCACATCCTGCGTTTGGAAAACGCACCGTTATCATACACATCATCTGTGATAACGGCATGATGTTATTGGTCATCCCTTATAGTTTCTTCGGCCGCGAGCTTTGGCCTCATCTTCGGTTACGCCTTCGTGCCAACCAGAGCGCACATTCTTTCGTGAATCAAAGCGTTTCACATAGGGTTTAATATCCAACAATGGTGTTCCGTCTAAAATGTCGACATCTTCGATTTGTAGAATGTTCTTTTCTATGGAAATTAACTTTACGACGCTAAAACCAATCGGATTGGGACGATGGGGTGCGCGGGTCGTAAAAACACCGTGTTCGTTGTCCTCCAGGTAAGGCTTTAGAGTGAGTTTCATAGCTTTTGATTTGTGAAAGTAGTAAATCAGAAAAATATGGGAGAACTGCTCCAAATCCATAATACCGGCGGTATACTCGGGTTGTAGGATCACAGAGCCTTTTATCCCCTTGGAATACACCGGTTGAATCGGAGTTTCTGAAGGTACCTTGTGCGGCGAACGAATGATTCCAATTTCATGAAAAAAGAATTTTTGTGTTGGCATTGTAATGTCTCTCTTGATTTGAAACAGGCGCATTCTATTGAAAAATTTGAGTGGTCGGTTTTATAACGATTTCCGGGAAACAGACCCGTTTCGGAAAACCGGCGACAAATAGAACGGTTGCTGCAAGATCTTCAGGTTTAAGGATTCTTGCCCGGTGCTCGGGGCCAACCGGTTCAGGTCTCTGGTCCAAAATGGGGGTGTCGATTTCCCCCGGGCAAATCGCACACGCCCGAATTCCAAAATCTTTCTCTTCCACATTGAGCGTATGGTTTAATGCCATTACACCATGTTTGGATGCCGCATAGGCAGCTCCAGACAGTCGACTGGCGCGAATTCCTGCTATGGAAGAAATATTGATGATGAGACCCTCTTTTTGTTCCCTCATTGTCGGTAAAACGGCTTGAATGGTATTAAATACGCCGTTTAAATTGATGGCGACAATCTGATTCCAGTCAGACGGATCCATAGCTGACAGAGCCCTGGGACTCGTATTGATACCCGCGTTGTTGACGAGAATATCCACTCGCCCGAACCGCTCGATGACTTGGGCAATCATCTCATCAACAGCTTTCCGGTCCGATACATCACACGGGAGAATCAGAATTTGCTCTTTGGATCGATCGGCCGAGGCTTCCTCGAGCTTTGTTCTTCGCCGACCCACAAAAGCAACCCTCGCGTTTTCATCAACAAATCCAGCGGCAATGGCGCGTCCCACACCGGTACCCGCACCGGTAACAATGACAACACGATCTTTGAATTTTGTCATCTGTTCAATCCTTTCAGGTTAACGGTTATGCATATTACCGCCCATTTTTTTAAAAAATAATGTGGCGGTCCATCCGGTATCTTCTTCACTCCAAAAGCAATTGAAGTTATTTTTAGCATAGGTTTGCTTTACATAAGACGTTTCTGCGGATTTCATCCCTGATAAGACAATGGCACCATTAAATTCAATGGCATCATAGATTTTTGAACAAACTCGCGTAAGCGTCGGAGATCTTAAATTTGCTGTAATGAGTTGAAACGTACCCTGAATGGCATCCACTGGTTGATTTAGGAAAACATACCGATTCTCCAATCCGTTTATTGCCGCATTTCTCTTTGATTCATATGCCGCACACGGATCCGTGTCCAAGCCAACGGCATCGTGAAACCCCATTTTTAAGGCGGTGATCGCGAGGATACCCGAACCCGTTCCGATATCCAACATTCTGGGTTTCTTTTTCTTTTCAAGTAAATCTGATTTGTGCAATACGTACTCGATTCCACGAAGTGCCAAACGGGTTGAGGGATGATGTCCGTCGCCAAATGAGGCGCCCTGCTGAATATTGATGATGGTATCCTTTTCTCGCGACGGATAGGTAATTTCCGGTGGTTTGATGACGATATGGCTTGATGCACGCAAAGGCGTTTGAAAAGATTTTTCGATATAACTCTGCCCGAAAACGTGGGTGTATGAGAGTTGGCCTTCCATGACAAGCGCTTTGATGGTCGATCGGATATTTTGCCGGTTGATGGGAAACCGCTGAGATATGGTTTTTACCAGTATTCGCGGCGTAATTTTCTCGTGCTTATTTTTAATGGTTTCGAGCAAGTGACGTTTAAGCTCGTCGATTGTGATTGTCATGGGTTACATCGCTGTCAATGACCATTGGTTATTGGGGTCGTCGATTCTGCAAAACTCCCGCTTTTCGGCATATGATTATTGACTAACCAGGATATAATTGCAAGTATACTGTTTTAAATTTGATAAACTCGGAAAAAACTGGATTTGTCAGGTGTTTACTGTTTCGTATTTAGTATTTTGTTTAATACGCTTTCTGCGGATATTACAGAGGTTCCTATGAATCGAGTTGCGTTGCTCAAAAATACGGTTCAGAAATACGCGTGGGGGTCTCACACCGACATACCGGACTTGTTGGGCGAATCGTCGCCCTCCATAGATCCCCAGGCTGAACTTTGGATGGGAACGCATCCAAAGGCCCTGTCTAAAGCGAAAATCGATGGTCAATGGGTATCTTTGGACCAAGCCATTCAAAGGGATCCGGTTCGTGCACTCGGAAATGTCGTTGCCGGTGCGTTTAACAATACGCTTCCCTTTTTGTTTAAAGTGCTGGCGGCTGGTAAGCCTCTTTCGATTCAGGCGCATCCCAGCATATCCCAGGCAAAGGAAGGCTATGCGAGAGAAAATAAATTAAAAATCCCTTTAGATGCACCCAATCGAAATTATAAGGATGACAACCACAAACCCGAATGCATTTGCGCGCTTTCCTCTTTTTGGGCATTAAACGGTTTCCGAAAGATACCGGACATTTTATCGGGTGTGCATCAATGTTGCCCAAATACGATGGCGCAAGAAATTCGGATATTGCTAGAACAATCAACCTCCAGGGGGTTAAAAAAATTTTTCGAGTCCCTGATGTCCATGCCACCCCATCGGAAAGAATCGGTTGTCCAAGAAGCGGTCCAAACCGCAAAAAAAAGAATTCAAAAAGAAGCGAAATACCGATGGCTGGTATCCCTTCAAAAAGAATATCCGACGGACATCGGTATATTGTCACCGTTGTTTTTGAATCTAATACTATTAGAGCCCGGACAGGCGATGTATCTCCCGGCGGGAGAGCTTCATGCCTATTTAGAGGGCGTTGGTATTGAACTCATGGCCAATTCGGATAATGTTCTCAGAGGGGGTCTCACTACAAAACATATCGACGTTTCCGAGCTTCTGAAGGTCCTTAATTTCCAGGAAAGAAATGTCCGGATCCTTTTTCCAGAGCGGCTTCCAAACGGGGAGGGGGTGTATGCCAGTCAGGCAAAGGAATTTGAACTTTCGGTGATTTCCACCCAGCGTAAAAAAATCTATACGAGCAGGGAGGAAAGAAGCGGAGAAATCCTGCTTTGTACTGCCGGTGCCGCAAGTCTTTCCGATTCGAAACAGGAAGATATCATAGAGCTGAAGCAGGGAAACTCTATTTTTATACCCGCATCTATAAAGATATATCGGATTGAGGGGGATGCGACATTTTACAAGGCGTCGGTGCCGATATGCTAACGACCCTTATTCCATGATTGAGGCAAAAACTCACGCCTCAAAATTAATCTCATCTTTTCAGTGTATTGCAGAAATTCCGAAATGTCGAATTCGTAAAGGTAATCATGAAAAAGAAAAACGAAATTCAAGAGATGCGAACAGCCATCGATGATATCGACAAGCAAATTCTTAGGCTCATCAACCAACGGTTGGATTATGCAAAAGCCATCGGAGCTTCCAAGGCCCAAAACGGGATTCAGATGTTGGATCCAGCCCGGGAAAACAGACTTATCAGTGAATTAGGCAAGTTAAATAAAGGGCCACTTAGCTCGCGCGGGCTTCAGCATATTTTCACGGAAATCATAGCCGCATCCCGGGGAATTGAGGCACCCCAACAGATCGCGTACCTCGGCCCAGAAGCCACCTTTACTCACATTGCCGCCATTAACCACTTCGGACATTCCGGTTTTTTTGTACCGCAACCCAGTATTCAGGATATATTTCGGGAAGTCGAAAAAGGATCGTTTCACTATGGAGTAGTACCGGTTGAAAACTCCATCGAAGGCGCTGTTAACTATACGTTGGATTTATTTTATGAATCGGATCTAAAAATTTGTGCCGAAATTTATCATACAATTTCACATGACCTATTAACCACCGCTGATTCGTATGATGAGATTCGTGTCGTGTATTCCCATCCCCAAGCGTTTGCCCAATGCCGCCAGTGGCTTCGGAACAATCTGTCGGGTTGTATTTTAACGGAGTGCAGCAGTACGGCGGAAGCCGCCAGAAAGGCGGCCAAAGATCAAGGCACTGCCGCTATCGCCAGTAGGGAAGCGGCCCGGATCTACGATTTGGAGGTTTTGGCTTCGAGAATTGAAGACCGGTCTCGGAATGTCACACGCTTTCTTGTCATCGGAAAGAGCGACGTAGAGGCTACTGGAACGGACAAGACCTCCATACTGTTTGTTACCGCACATGTACCAGGAGCGTTATACAAAGTATTAACACCCATCGCCGACGCCGGCATTAACCTTTTAAAACTAGAGTCACGACCGAGTAAGCATGAAAACTGGAATTATGTCTTTTTCTTGGACATGGAAGGACATATTTCAGAGTCCATCGTTAAAGATACATTGTCAAAGATGAAACCGCTTTGTCTGTTCCTGAGTTTGCTCGGGTCTTATCCGCGTGCTCAGACGGGATAGGAAGCGAGAAAGCTTGGACGCTGGAAAGCTTGGAGGCGAAAAGGATAGGGGGCTGCAAAGCCTTATAGCCTCCAGGCTTCCTGGCCTTCTCGCCTTTGAGCTAGGAAGCGAGAAATTTACTTGCACCAAACTCGAAAACCACCGTCTTTAGGCAGTCGGAGGCTTCACTTTTAGGAGTGGGCGCACTTAACAGGTAACTCTCAATGATAATCGATGCAACAACTGCTGTATATGCGATATTGGGTGATCCGGTCACGCACAGCTTGAGTCCTCTGATGCACAATCGGGCGTTTTCTCATGTGGGATACAACGGTGTGTACGCGGCGTTTTGGGTGAAAGAGGTGGCGGGTGCCGTTACGGGTATTCGAGCCCTGGGAATTAGAGGCGCCAGTATAACGATTCCCCATAAAGTAACCATCATGTCGTATTTGGATACGATCGATGAAAGTGCAATAAAGATTGGCGCGGTGAACACTGTCCAGAATCGAGAGGGAATTTTATATGGTTATAATTCCGATTGCTTAGGAGCGGTGCAGGCATTGTTAGCAAAAACAACGATAAAGGATAAAACTGTATGGCTTATCGGTGCCGGCGGCACCGCGAGGGCCATCGGTTTTGGAATTCTTTCCGAAGGCGGACACGTTACGATCGTCAATCGCACAAAAGAAAAAGGGGAGCAGCTGGCAAAAGATCTAGGTGCGGATTTTAAACCGCTTTCTGAAAACATGCGCGTCAGCTGCCACGTTCTGATAAACACGACTCCCCTTGGCATGACCCCGCATACCGACGCGTCTCCGGTTTCTGCTAAACAGATGGCAAACGATATGGTGGTCATGGATGCAGTCTATAACCCCATCAGAACCCGACTATTACGGGAAGCGGAAACAGCCGGTTGCGTTACGATAGATGGAGCGGAAATGTTTGTCTTTCAAGGCGCGTTTCAATTTGAACTATGGACCGGTATCGCTGCCCCGATTGAAGAGATGAAACAAACGGTTCTGGAGGCATTAACCGCGAAGTAACAAGTCGAAACCAAATAAGTGAGGAAATAATTTGAGATGATCGAGGTAGAACCGAAGAAGCTGAAACCTTCGGTCGTAAAGATTCCAGGATCGAAAAGTTACACACATCGAATGCTGATTGCGGCAGCCCTATCGGATGGTATCTGCAGGCTTTATAACGGACTGAAAAGCGAAGACACTCTGTTGACGGCGCGCGCCTTGGGACAACTTGGCATAGAGATTGAAGAGAAGAAGGACGGGTTTATCGTTCACGGTGCTGCAGGGAGTCTTAAGCGCTGCAAAGACCCCATCTATCTTGGTAATTCCGGAACTTCCATGCGGTTTTTAACCGCTTTGACTGCGCTGGGAGAAGGAAGATATCTTCTCACCGGAAGTATCCGGATGCAAGAGCGGCCGATTCAGGACTTGCTGGACGGAATGAATCAACTGGGAATAATCGTACGCACTGCAAATTCCCATGGATGCCCGCCGGTTGAAGTTGAAGGCGGAATCATCAACCGTGATAAAGTAACTCTTAATTGTGAAAAAAGCAGTCAGTTTCTTTCTGCACTTCTTCTTATCGCACCCTGCACTAAAAATGGGCTTGATATTATGGTTTCACGGGGGCCGGTATCACGACCTTATATTGATATGACTTTGACGGTGATGCAAACATTTAACGTTAACGTTTACCGCGACGGATATCAGAATTTTAAGGTCCCCGGAAATCAGATC
>JAHEHB010000625.1 GCA_024644775.1 Deltaproteobacteria bacterium | reverse complement strand
GGATACATAATGATACGAAAGCAACGCCAGTCCCGTAGCGGGAATCAGCGCACAGGTTAAAAAGAGGGTGAAAATCCTGCGCCCTAACTTGCTGTGAATAAATTTTGTTTCAAAAATCATCAACGACTCCAATAGTTAGTATTCAGACACGAGTCCGATAAATCCACCGTCGTTGGCGCGCACAATGTCGTCTCGGCTGATATCGGCCGTAAATGGTGCGGTTGAACTGCCGTCTTTCCCCATGCTGTACAGATCGTAATCCGTGTTGACGGGAACCAAAAAATGGTCTTTTCGCAGCTGACCGGGTGGCGTCCCTGCAACGGGTCGATATTGATACGGGTTTCCCCAGGGGTCGGTCTTATCGCTAACGGATAACTCGTTGATATCGTTTGGAAGCCTTTGGTTTTCCAACTGAAAAGCGGCAATCTCTTTGGATAGCACGGATATCTCGGTAATCGCCACCTTGTTTCGCGCTCTGTCCTTGTAGCCAATGTAATTCGGGACCGCGATTGCAGCGAGTGTCCCCAAAAGCGCCATTACGATCATCAACTCGATGAGGGTGAACCCACTGCACGGTTTTCTATAGATAAAACCCAAATCTTTAATCCCCGATTCTCGAATCATTGATCATTTCCGGTTGCTCAGTCGGTATAAAAAAACTGAAAGTGGATCCTTTTCCTTCCCCGTCACTTTGTGCAAATATCGTGCCGCCATGAAGTTCAACCAGCCGTTTCGTCAGGGAGAGCCCTAAACCGGTCCCCTGGTATTTCCGGTTGTCGGCACTGTCTGCCTGTTCAAACGGATTAAAAATTTTATCGATATCATCCATCTTTAGGCCGATGCCGGTATCAACCACCGAAAATTCCAAATAGCTGTTTTGAACAAGTGTGCGTGGGATTCGGCCTTTCGGCAATTCGATTCTCTCGCCGTTTCGTGTAATAACGGATCCGTTTTCAACCGATACCGGATGTGCCGTCAATGTAATAGCCCCTCGCTCTGGTGTAAATTTGGCGGCATTGGAAAGAAGATTATAAAGGATCTGTTTCAATTTGCGCTCGTCTGCGGTGATCGTATCCGGCACGGCACCGATATCCGTTGAAAGGTCGATTCCATGTTTCATCGTCTTTTCTTTAATCATGATGGTGCTGTTTTCTAGAAGCCTAATTAATTCGACCTCTGAAAGTACCAATTTCAACTTGCCGGCTTCGACTTTCGAAAGATCCAGAATGTCGTTGATTAAGGAAAGAAGGTGATGGCTGCTCTTGAGGACATCGCCCAGAAACTCCTGCTGGGTATCATTGATATCACCCACTTGCTTATCAACGATTATTTCGGTAAACCCGATAATATGGTTTAAGGGTGTACGAAGTTCGTGACTCATGTTGGCCAAAAATTCACTTTTCGTGCGGTTGGCCGTTTCGGCGACTTGTTTCGCCTCAAAAAGTGCGGCTTCGGCACGCTCCTTTTCTTCGATCTCGTTTTGTAACTGTCGATTGGTTTGCTGCAGGTCCACGGTTCGCTGCTTGACCCGAATTTCCAATTCGTCGTGAGATTTTTGAAGTTTCGCTTCGCTATCCTGTAATTTTTGAAAAGACCATGCGTTAAAAATACCCTTTGCCATTTGCGAGGCGATTCCCTCCAAAAGACGTTGCTCGCTTTGGGAAATTGTTTTTTGAGGGGTTGTATTTTCAACTTGCAGGATTCCTAAAGATTCATTTTCGTATACAATCGGCACACATGCCATCGAGATTACATCGCGTTCTCCGAGCTGTTCGCCCCCCGCGCTGTCTAAGCAGTCGTGAATCCCTATATTATCATCTGCGATAACGGTCTTTTGTTCACCGTAAACCGTTGGAAAATGGTGTCCGGATTTATTCTTTCCAATGGAAAATCGTGTATCTCGTAACAAAACGCCATTTTTTTCGTCGAAACCATAGGCACCCGCACACGTCAACGATGTCTTTTCTCTATCAGCCAACAATATGATGGCGCGATCGAAAAACAGCTGCCCGTGCATGACATTTAAAACCGTATTAACAAGTTTATTAACATCCAGTACCGAAGAGGTTTCCTTCCCGATCTCTGCAATGGTCGTCAAGGATTTGAATTGGTGACCGAGCTGTAAAGACATTTTATTAAACGATGTTGAAAGCGCCTCGATTTCATCACCG
>JAHEHB010000029.1:19800-22271 GCA_024644775.1 Deltaproteobacteria bacterium | reverse complement strand
CTGGGTGCCTTTCCGGATGGCAAAATATCCGATTACTTTCTTATGACTTCCATTCATATAACTATCTATTTTATCTACTAGCTTTGAAGAAACCCATTCCTGCCGTCAGGCTTAATATAACGTTGAGTTGAGCAGCGCGCGAAAGAAAGCACAAATACGGACAATCTTTCCGAATTTGCAATATGCTCGCCGCGTCCGCTCCAACGTTTTGTTATATTAAGCCTGCGACGGGCCGGCGGCTATGGTGAAAAGTATGCTGAACCGGACTGGTAAATCAGTTCCATTTATCAGTGATGCGTACCATAAGACAGTTGCCGGTGGCGTTTTTCCCATAATATCTCTATGCAATCAATCGCTTTATCGATGTCAATGCTATGAAATGATCGTACGGCTACATATTGAACCGTAGTTTGCCATAAAATGATTATTTAAAATTTGTTTTCAATAAATCAGTATCTTATGCCGTATCCCAGAACAAATTATTATAATACAAAACGTTTAATACTGCGAGACCCCCTCTGTGAACCACCATAATCGGAGTTAATCGACCCTTTTTACATACCGGACACCGAATACCGGTATGATCTTCTGTAAGCTGATCTTTTCTAAGCGGCACAACCTCGTTTTCAGATCCCAGCTCCTCTCTGATTTGAGCCACGTTGGCCTTGCATTTTCCGTTTGCAAACAAGCCATAGTGACGGATCCGATGAAATCCATTGGGCAGCACATGCATCAGAAAGCGTTTGATAAACTCCGGTGCCCGAAGCTTACATTCCTTTATGCGGCCCCTGTCTTTGTAATCCTTGTAGGCAAACCGAACAATGCCTTTGTCTATGGAAATGATCCGCTGGTTGCTTATAGCCACTTTATGTGTGTACCGACCAATATAGCGAACCACTTTCTCAGGGGTTTTAAAGGGCGGTTTTGCATACACCACCCAATTGCGCGCAACCAGTGCATCCATCCACTCCTCGAATCGGTTCCGGGCAGAAAGATGTTTCAACCCATCGGGCAGCACCAGCAGCCCCTTTAAATAGGCATGCTTTAACCCCGCAACGAATTTGCCTCGAAACACCTTGGACAGTGCCGACACCGGAAATATGAATTTACCCTTGTGCTTGGCCTCAACCCAGCGGTTGTCTTCGGTCAACCCCCCGCCGGATACTATAAAATGCAGGTGAAGATGTTGCCAAAGCTTCCCACCCCAGCTGTGCAATATCCCATAAAAGCCGATCTGTGCCCCCAGCCACTTCGGATCACCGCCAAACTGCAGCAACGTTTCTGCGGCACAGTCAAACAATAAATTGTAAATCAGCTCCCGGTTCCAGCCTACCAGCGGGTTGAGCAGATGCGGCAGCGTAAAGACCACATGATAGTAAGGAATCGGAAGTAAATCCTCTAACCGGGCATTGACCCAGATGCGTCGAGCGATGCCTTGACATTTCGGACAATGCCGATTTCTACAAGAGTTGTAATGCCGATCCGTATAATCGCATGCATCACAGGTATCGATATGATACCCGAAATAGCTGCGCCGGCAGTGCTCAATGTCAAACATCACCTGGTACTGCTTTTCAGACAACTTCTGACCGGCTCGATAATCGGCACCGTAAAGCCTGAATATATCGGCCACTTCATGTTTGGGACGTGCCGGCATCCCTTCAGATTTGTGCTCTTTTTTATCAACCGGAGCTAACATGTGTCTGCCTTCAGCTCGAATCGAACCACTTCACTCGCATCAATCGAACTGCATCCTCATGGGGCTTTTCATCGTCTTCAAATTTAAATTCCACTACCGGCATACCCTCTGCTTTGGCCAACGGAAAAAATCTCTCATATGCCCTCTTGTCAAAGGTGTATACACCCCCCATGCGCATCCCCTGTACAATTTCTCCATATCGGGTCTTTTTGACCTTGTAATTTGATGGTTTATCGCTTGCTAATTTTACAATGTAGGAATCCATTGCCATTTCTGAGCCCGCGATCACACAGGCATCACCATCACATAAAATATACTGGGTGCCTTTCCGGATGGCAAAATATCCGATTACTTTCTTATGACTTCCATTCATATAACTATCTATTTTATCTACTAGCTTTGAAGAAACCCATTCCTGCCGTCAGGCTTAATATAACAATTATTATCGCGAAAATTGAATGTATATCATACTTTAAAAATGGTCAACTTTAGAAAATAAATTGTTAATTAAATCAATTAAATATAATAAGAGTAAATTCAATGTCATTTTATCTAAAAATATTCTATCTTATTTAAATTGTTAGTAAATTTAATTTTTATTCGACTGCATATTGAATATAAAAAATCGGATAAAATTATTAAAAATATTTGAATATATGTAATATAACGAAAATTATCATAAGAAACTTGTATCTGTTGCAAATTCAAGAAGTTTATGATAGGGACCTTTGAACTGGCCGGTCAGGCTAAAGTCGTAACTATTCAAAGAAGT
>JAHEHB010000029.1:18418-19790 GCA_024644775.1 Deltaproteobacteria bacterium | reverse complement strand
GCTTAATATAACGATGATTATATAGAAAAAACGCGTGATATCTTGGATGATAATAGCCGGAATTATACGGTTAATATATTTAATTTGAAATTCCTAATCAGAAATTTCCGATATATTGAATTCGAGAAATATAGAATTTTTTCTACATTTTCCTAATATATTTAATATACGAGAAAAAATTCGGCATATCGTTAGTATTGAGATCTTTTATGGAAAAATCGCTAATGTCAGAAAAATATAGATTTTTTTGTTAATGTGAAAAAAATGTTGCAATTTGTGTAAAGCTATGTAAATATTATTGTAAAGTTCAATATTGACAGGTCTGGATGGCACATCTATTCATTCTAAATCATCAATATTTTAATGAATGGATAATAAAAATTAGATAATATAATAACCTCTTAAAATCAAGGAAAAAATGATGAATGCACCGCCATTGAAATTATTGGATAGGGTCAGGATTCGTATTCGTTTAAAAGGCTATTCGATTCGAACCGAAAAATCTTATGTGTCCTGGATTAAACGATTTATTCTATTCCACGGTAAACGCCATCCGAATGAACTTGGAAAGCCTGAAATCGAGGCATTTCTTTCTCATCTTGTTATGCGTTCAAATGTTTCCGGTTCGACTCAAAATCAAGCGTTTAATGCGATATTATTTCTCTATAATCAGGTGCTTAATACTGAAATGCCGGAAGATATTAATGCATGCAGATCGAAAAAACCTGTTCGTCTGCCTACTGTTATGACCCGGGAAGAAACCATGCGGGTGATAAGATCGATGACAGGCGCCCATCAGCTTATGGCAAAACTGATGTACGGCAGCGGGCTGCGTGTAATGGAATGTGTTCGTCTGCGCATAAAGGACGCCGATTTTGAATTGAATCAAATCGTTGTCCGCGACGGTAAAGGAAAAAAGGATCGAATCACCGTTTTTCCAGATGAGGTCAAGCAAACACTAAAAGAACACCTGATTTATGTCAAACAACTCCATGAACAGGATCTTTCCAGTGGATTCGGGAATGTATATTTACCCAATGCTTTGGCTAAAAAATATCCAAATGCTGAAAGACAATGGGGTTGGCAATACGTGTTTCCAGCCAAAAGGCTATCGGTTGATCCCAGAAGCGGTAAGAAAAGGCGGCATCATATACATGTCAGCAGTATCCAGAAAGCTGTCAGCTCAGCCGCAAAGTTATCCGGTATTGTTAAGCCTGTCAGTTGTCATATATTCAGGCATTCATTTGCCACGCATCTTCTGGAGGGCGGGTATGATATCCGAACGGTCCAGGAGCTTTTGGGGCACAAAGATGTGAGCACGACAATGGTTTATACGCATGTCCTTAATCGCGGCGGCAAGGGCGTGTGCAGT
>JAHEHB010000029.1:0-18408 GCA_024644775.1 Deltaproteobacteria bacterium | reverse complement strand
GCGGCGACAGTGCGCAGATGGGGGAAAAAGGGTATCATCAAAACCTATCCCTATAATGATCGAAACGGATGCCTTTACGAGCATCCCGGCGTTAATTCACCGCTGATGAAAAAAAGAGCACAAGAGGCTGAAAATAAATAATTTTATTGGATCATGATCACTCAGGTAATTAAGAGGTGCAATATGGAAACTAGCTCACGACAATGGTTTATACGCATGTCCTTAATCGCGGCGGCAAGGGCGTGTGCAGTCCCCTGGACCAAAATCATTGACGTTAAAAGCTATTTGTTTATATTTGTATTTACATTTTAGCTGCGGAGAATTTCATGGATTTAGATCTGACACGAAAACAAAAAAGGGCGCTTGAGTATTACGAACGTGAAATCAAGCAAAAGGGCAGGGCGCCCAGTTTGCGCCGTGCAGCAGCCGATCTGGGAATCAGTCATACGGCTGTTGCACAGTTTATCCGAAGCCTTGAAAAAAAGGGTTTTTTGCAGCGCATGGGTAAATACGGCCGGAATATTGAGTTGAAGGACTATGGCGGTGAATCCGTGCTTGATGCCAGCTGGCGAAGGGTACCGGTCATCGGGAAGATAAACGCGGGTCTTCCGCTGTATGCCCAGCAGGAGTGGGGTGGTGCTATTGTGGTCGATGGAGATACCTATAAATCGCAAAATCTGTTCGCGTTGCGGGTAAACGGTGATTCCATGAAAGACGCCGGTATTTTAAACGGGGATATTGTGATCTGTGAGCCCCGTCAATATGCTCAGGATGGTGAAATCGTGGTGGCATTAATCCATAATGAAGAGGCAACGGTCAAACGATGTTTTCTGCATAAGGACCATGTCGAACTGTGTCCTGAAAACGAAAAATTTAAGGCCATGAAATGCGGATTCGGAGAAGTATTGATCCAGGGAAAAGTGATCGGGCTTTATCGGGGGCCGGAACATTTTGGTTAGGCGTTTATTTAGACGCTCTGACCGATGCAATAACCGAGCTCAGCCCATTTAGAGGGTGCGAAACTTGAGTATTTAATATATCAGGCACATGTCAACACTTTTCAAAGGCTCTTATAGTATTGGTATCGATACGGATGTTTCATTGTCGAAAAATTCAAGATTATCATCTTATATACCCTATATCCAGGAACGGTATTTGTAATGTGAACCTGCCGGGCCGGATTGTCCTATTCCGGAAAATGACATGCGACCCGGTGCCCGTTCCCTTTTGTCGCGAAAACGGGTTCGTCCTGTGCACACCGGTCCTGCACCTTCCAGCAGCGTGTGCGAAAACGGCATCCGGATGGCGGGTTTAGCGGACTGGGAACATCGCCTGTGAGAACGATGTGTTGGCGTGCTCTTTCCCGTCTGGGGTCAGTCAGCGGCACTGCCGACAGAAGCGCAATGGTGTATGGATGCATGGCGTTGGCATACAGGTCGGATGCTCCGGCCATTTCTACGATTTTGCCCAGGTACATTACGGCCACATGGTCCGAAATGTGCCGCACTACGGACAAGTCATGGGCGATAAAAAGGTAAGCGATACGGAATTTTTCCTGAAGCTCTTTGAGCAGATTGAGAATGCCTGCCTGTATGGAGACATCCAGCGCCGAAACCGGCTCGTCCAGGACCATAACTTGGGGATTGAGGGCCAATGCCCTGGCAATACCGACTCTCTGTCGCTGCCCGCCGGACAGCTGATGCGGAAAGCGTTTGGCATACTCCGTCCCCAGTCGCACCAGTTCGAGGAGTTCATGGACGCGGTCCGTCTTTTCGCTTTGACTGATCCCAGTCAGGCGCAGCGGTTCGGTGACGATGGAGGCAATGCGCATGCGGGGATGCAGCGATGCGTAGGGGTCCTGGAACACGAACTGTAAGTGTTTGCGCAAATGACGCATCTCGTTTGAATGTAGGTTCAGAATATTTTTGCCGTGAAATCGGACTTCGCCGGAAGTGGGCTCCAGTAGGCGTAAGATGCAACGTCCCAGCGTGGACTTGCCGCAACCCGACTCGCCGACGAGACCGAGGGTTTCACCTGCCTGCAATTCCAACGACACGTCCGCCACGGCCCGGACATGGGCTACCACATGATCGAAAATAATACCCTTGCGGATGGGAAAGTCTTTAATCAGCCTGCTCACTGTGAGGACATTTGTGCTGTTAAGAGGAGTCATAGCCGATTCCCGGTATTATTCAAAGTTTCAGCCAGATGACAGGCAGAAAGGACGGTGTCGACGGGACGCAATCGGGGATCTTCAGCGATACAGCGCGCCACGGCATAGGTGCAGCGGGGATGAAACGCACATCCTGATGGCCGTGCAACAAGGGACGGCGGTGCACCTTCGATGGAGAACAGCATCGCTTCCCCCTGGTCCAGCTTCGGCAGCGAGGCCAGCAACCCCCTGGTATAGGGATGCCTGGAATGATAAAATATATCATCCACGACGCCAACCTCGACCGCCCGGCCGGCATACATGACGGTTACCGAATCGGCGTTCCCGGCGATCATACCGAGATCGTGTGTAATCAGGATCAACCCGATCCCGGTTGACTCGCGCAGGTTTTGCAGCACCTGCAGAATCTGGGCCTGTACGGTCACGTCAAGGGCTGTGGTCGGTTCGTCGGCAACGAGCAGCTCGGGATCATTGGCAATGGCCATGGCGATCATGACGCGCTGGCGCATACCACCGGAAAACTCATGTGGGTATTGTTTTACCCGCTGGTCGGGCTGGGGGATGGCCACCCGGTCAAGTAGCTCCACAGCGCGGTCAATGGCTTTTTTTCTGGATATATCCTGATTGTGCAGCTGGATGGCTTCGGCGATTTGGTTGCCGACTTTAATCACAGGATTCAAAGCGGTGAGCGGATCCTGGAAGATCATTGCGATCCGCGCACCTCTTATTTTGGCGAGTTCCCGCGAAGGACGGCCGAACAGCTCTTTACCATGAAACCGAACCGAGCCGGAGACGATCGCGTTGGGGGGCAGCAGTCCCATCACCGCCAGCATGGCAACACTCTTACCCGAGCCGGATTCTCCGACAATACTGGAAACCTGCCCCTTCTCAACCATCACGTTTATCCCCCTTACAGCTTCGAGTTCACCCTGGGGGGATTTAAATGCGACGCTTAAATCGTTTACCTCTAAAAGTGGCATCGTTTTGTTCATTTCAATGATTTATTTTTCAACCGCTATTCGGCTAATCTGGGATCAAGAATGTCCCGCAGCCCATCGCCCAGAAAGTTAAACCCCAGCACAACCAAGAGAATCGCCAGACCGGGTCCCAAAGCAATCCACCATTGGTAAAAATGGACGGCACCGTCGGAAATCATGGCCCCCCATTCGGGTGTCGGTGGTGTGGCCCCCAGGCCGATAAAACTCAAGGATGCCGCCAGAAGGACAACCTGGCCGAAATCCATCGTGGCATTGATGAGAATTGGTGTCCAACACAATGGGAGAATGTGTATCATTAACAATCGAGGTCGGGTGACACCGCTGGCAACGGCTGCTTCGACATGGTCCCGCTCTTTGACTTCCAGCACCTGCGCCCGCATCAGCCGCGCATAGACCGGCCACCAGACGACGACCATCGCGATGGCAGCGTTTTCAATGCCGGGCCCCAGCGATGCCGCAACCGCCATGGCCAGCAGAATGGGAGGAAACGACAACGTGACATCGACCAGGCGCATGATCGCCGTATCCAGAAACTTGCCGAAGTACCCGGCGATGGACCCCAGGAACGAACCGATGAAAACCGCCGCGGCCACGACAATCACAGCGATGGGTATGGAGTGCTTAGAGCCGTGGAACGTTCGTGTCATGACATCCCGTCCCAGGGCGTCGGTTCCGAGCAGGTGATTGACACTGGGAGGCTGAAGCCTTCGGGCAACCATATCCAGAGGATCATAGGGCGACCAGAAATCGATGGTTAGTGCCACCATCACCCAGAATATCACGATGGTCAACCCGAATACCACCGGCAGGGGCAGCCAGCGGGAATATCGTTTTATCAGGGATGCCGGCCGAATTAATTTCATGATGGTCCACTCATCCTAATCTTATTTTTGGATTCGCAATGGCGTATGAGATGTCCGTAACAAGGTTGGTAATCAGAAAAGCCGCCGAACCGACGATAGTCACACCGATGATCGCCGGGTAGTCAAGAGAGCGAGCCGACGCCACGGCGTACGCGCCGATGCCGGGCCATGCAAAAATCGTTTCGGTGAGTACCGCGCCGGTGATCAGATAAGCAAAGCTGAATCCAATAATTGTCAACGTCGGAATCATCACGTTTCTTAGGGCATGATTGATGACAACGCGCGGCTCCCGAGCACCTTTGGCACGGGCGGTCAGTATATACTCCTGGTTGAGTACGTCCAGCATACTCGCCCGTACGATTCGGGATATGATGCCCATCACCGCCCATCCCAGAATGCAGGCCGGAAGGATCAAATGGTAGGCGGCTTCCATCAATTTGTCAAAGTTTCCGCCGATCAAGGCATCCAACGTGAACATGCCGGTTACGAATGGGGGTGCTTCGGTGCCGGCATCGAGGCGGCCCGGGCCCGGTAAAATACGCAGCTTAACGGAAAATATAAAAAGCGTGATGAGTCCGGACCAGAACACCGGCGTAGATGACCCGATGAGCGCGTAAAGCCTTGATAAGTCGTCAATCCGGCGGTTGCGATAGTAGGCCGCCAGCATACCGAGTATGATGCCGAAGAAACTACCGATGATCATGGCGCCGACAACGAGTTCAAGGGTCGCCGGCAACCGTTCGATGATATCCTCGAAGACCGGACGTTTCGTGCGAAAGGACGTTCCGAAATCGCCCTGCAGCAGGTTTTTGATATAAAAAAAATATTGTTCGGGCAGGCTCTTATCCAAACCCCACCGAGCTTTGACCGCGGCCACGACCTCGGCGTTACCCATCTGCCGCTCTGAAAGCAGGGACGCCAGCGGATCCCCCTTTATGCTGTGTCCGAGAATAAACGCCAGGGTGGCCACACTCAGGATCAGAAGCGGTATGGCCAACACGCGACGGACAATATAACGCAGCATCCAAAGTCCTCCTGGCGTTATTGATCAAGCAACGCCGGGTAACGGGTAACGCCTGGCGCGGTATACAACTACTTTTTACCGAATTCACTCAAAGGGAGTTCGCTGCTGATGTCGTAACGAACGCCGGTGATATTTTTGCGATAGACAAACAGTAAATCCGGATTGACCGTCGGGATAATAATCCGATCTTTGATCATTTCAAGACCGATTTCGTGATACAGTTTTTCAGCCTCTGTCGGATTTGCCTGTTCGGCCTTTGCCAACAGCTCGACTTCCCGTTTGTTCAGCAATTCGGGTATTTCTTTACCGCCGCCTGCCCGGCCGTACCAGCGAACCCCCGGCGTCATGGTAAAGTAAGTGACGTACTGGGCGGAGCCGAAATAGTCCGGGGCATACCACAAACCGGTCATGGGGATAGTCCCTTCCTTTATGCGGTCCAGCCAGACGGGAAATGTGACCGGTTGCAGCTTGATCTGAATCCCTACCTTTTTCAGATCCTGTTGTACTTTCTGCATCATGGTCCCGAAGTCGACTCCGTACTGGTTCATATTCGGGTAGACTGCCTCGATCTCGAAACCGCCGGACAGACCTTCTTCAGCCAGAAGTTTTTTGGCTTTCTCCAGGTCCCGTTTCGGTAGGGGCAGGTTCTCGGTGCCGGGGAAACCGTTTGGAATAGCCGCTGCCTGATGCCTCCCTTTGCCTCCCACCGTGACATCAATGATGCCCTCTAAGTCCAGCGCGTAGCTAATCGCTTCACGCACTTTCAGGGTCAACGGCACCTTGTTGTTCTTTGCGCCGGGGACCAGGCCGACATAGACGAAATTGAAGGAGGGCAGGGATTTGACCTCCACATCGTCGCTTTTGATGGATTTGGCCGTATCCACATCGATCTGGGTGGCAATGTCGGCCATGCCGCTCTCAATCATCTGGGCTTGGCTGACGGCATCCTTCACCTCTCTGATAACCACTTGGCTGACTGCGGATTTGGCACCCCAGTACTTCTCGTTGCGTTTCAACCGCAGTTCCTCATCGGGCCGATAGGTACCCAAGACAAACGGGGCGCTGCCGGCGGAGTTTTTCAAAAACCAGCCTTCCGCTGTATCTTTTGAAGCCGCATCAGGCCCGGCCACTGCACCGTTGGTAATCGCCACATCGCTGTTGATGATCGCCACATAGGGCACTGCTAACTGACCAAGAAATTCCGCCCCCCATTTGCCGATGGTGATAACAGCGGTATGGGAATCCGGTGTTTCAATTTTCTGAATACCTTCGACGAACATGGAGGGCCCTTCCTTGAGATTTTTCAGCCGCTCCAGAGACCACTTGACGTCTTTTGCCTCCACCGCACTGCCGTCGCTGAAGATTGCTTTTTCATTGAGATGGAAGGTGAATGTCTTGCCGTCTTTACTTATATCCCAGCTTTTGGCGACTTTGGGAACAATGGTTTTATTGTCCGCCGCCAGACCAACCAGGGTTTCGTAAGTCGCCCCGACATAGATCTTACAGGTGTCGCACCAGGCGCGGTTCGGATCCAATGAGTTGAAATCCATGGCTCTAGCGATGACAATCGTGTCTTTATCGCCGGCATCCGCCCGTTCGCAAAAAAGACCGTTTGCGGCGATGGAGATGGCAAACATCGCCATGAAAATCACCATACGGTTCTTGATAACTCTGTAAATGAAATTTTCAGCCATGAGTGTCTCCTTTCTGATTAATGGGATTAACGGTTTTGCCTACCTGTGTCTTATGCCATTTACCGTTTAAATTGGCCTGTCGTCTGGATTGTGGGTTTTCGGGTAGGGCCTTTTAGATTGAAAATCTTCAACGTCCGGCTTTTACGATTTTCAATGCGTCATCCATAGCCTGTAGTGTCTGGGCGACGTCCTCCTGCGAGTGCGCACCACATACGAACCAGTTATGAATAGGATTCATAAAAATACCCCGTTGAATCATCTCCGTATAGAAAATCCGGGTAGTGTCTCCCAACTGTACGGTATGATTTATATAATCCTCGTCAAAGTGCATGTAAAAGATCGGCCCGATACCGCTCACCGTTATGGGAATGTCGTGTTTCCCGGCCACTTTTTTCATCCCCTCCTGCATATCGTTCCCGATTTTCCATATATGGTCAATGAGGTTGTTTCGCTCGATTTCATCGATGGTCACAAGGGCTGCCTCCATGGGCGTCGAGTTTGGAAAGTAGGTTGCAGATATATAGGCCTTCCGGGCGCTTTCATCCAGCTCCTTTTTCATGACGATGGCCGCCAGCGGAAATCCGTTTGATATGGCTTTGGAAAATGTCGCCATATCCGGTACGACGCCGAAATATTCCTGCGCACCGCCTAAGGCCAGGCGGAATCCGGTGCGGATTTCATCAAATATGAGTACAATGCCGTATTTCTCCGTCAGTTTTCGAACCGATTCCAGATATTCCCGTGAAGGGGTAATCATGGGGCGCCGGGCGTCGTGACCGACGGGTGTCATGATGACGCAGGCGGTTTCTTCACCCCGTTGGCGGATCAGCTTCTCAAGCTGTTCGAGATCGCCAAATTCAAAAGTGATCACGGAATCGTGGGCATGTTTGGGAACACCGGCCGTGTAAGGGACGCACCAATCGTGGAACCCCTGGTAGCCGCAGCGCAGAACAAGTTCCCGGCCGGTGTGGATACGTGCAATACGAACCGCCGAGGTGGTGCTTTCGGAACCGGTTGTGACGAAAATCGCGCGTTCAGCGCATGGAATGATCTCGATCAATTTTTTTGCCAGCCGGTTCTGTACCGGCTGGCACAGCGTCAGACAGAATCCCTTTTCGGCCTCGCGCAGCGCAACTTCACGGATTCCCGGGTGCCCGTGCCCCAGAATATTGGGCCCATAGGAACAAAGCCAGTCCACGTACTCATTTCCATCAACATCCGTAATCCGGCCGCCTTTGCCGCCGTTTAAAAATACCGGGTAGGCTCCCGGTACGTAAAAATCAGGATGCCGAATACCTTTGACCCCGCCCGGCAATAACTCCAGGGCTTCCCGAAACAGCTTTTGCGATTGAGTAAAATTCACGGGCTCCTCCTTTGCTGCAAGCGCACCGGCCTGCACCCGATAACTGACTGGTGTCAGCCTATTTTTGATAAGTTCCGTTGTCCCCGCGAAAGGGTAGGGGAGGGGGGAGCGGGGATTTGATTATTTCAATTATTTACTAAGGTGCGCCTCGAGGAAATCCCGGCATTTCCGTGCCTCAAGGTATAAATCATCGTCTTTTTTGATGTCTCGCCAGAGCTTGACGCTTTGTGCCACAGCTCCCTCGTGTTGAATAAACGGTTCGATGACGATATTGCCTGTATAGTTGATTTTTTTCAAGGCCTGAAAAACTTCATCCCAGGGAATGTGACCTTTACCGGGCAATCTGCGGTTATTTTCACCGACATGAAAATGACCCAGGTGTTCCCCCGCAGTGACAATCGCCTTATCAAAACGGTCCTCTTCAATATTCATGTGGTAGGTATCCAGGTGAATTTTCATGCTCGGACTGTCTACCGCGCGGACATATTCAACCGCCTCTTCACACGTGTTCAGCATGAACTGCTCATATCGATTCAGGACTTCCACATTGCAGGTGACACTCAGGTCTTCGGCTAATTTGATGACTTCCCGCATGCTTTCGATGCTTCGATTCAAGTAAGCCGGTTTTTTTGTTACCGGACCGTCGAGCGGTCGATTCCAGGCGCCATAAATGACCCCCGATAATGAAGAACCACCCAATTCAGATATGAGTTTCAGATTTTTCTTTAAAAACCGAACCCCATTGGCTCTGACTTCGGCGCTTTCAGAGGAAATGTCATATTCCTTTGATAAGGCGGTGCAGTACGTCAATATGATGTCGTTTTCTTCAGCCGCATGCTTCAGCTTGTCCTTTTCCTGTTTTCCGGCGGTCAATATCCGGGCGGAATTGACCTCAAAAATATCGAATCCCAGATCCGCCACCATGTTGATAAATGATGAGTAAGTGGCTTCCCAGTCTTTAATCCAGTAAGAATAAAACAGACCTATTTTGTTCATCACCCGGCACCACAATTAATATTGTTGTTGTTCATTTTCAACAGGTTGACGAATCGACCGCTCTGCAGGTAGCGGAAATGTCTTAGATTTTGGTTTTGTTGGGTTGATAAGCACACATAGCGTTATCAAATTGCGGCTTTGTTTATGAGTACCAAAGCTTTTGTAATCTTGTCAATCATTTTGTCCTGGGGCTCCCCCTGATTTTTTTTGCCAGGGTGTTTCCTACGCCTCCCGTATGAATCTGTTGGTTTTTCTTGACCTCAACAGTCATGGTATGTATTTTTGGATAAAAGAAAGAACGCTTTATAGACCCAATTGCTGATGCTCCGGGTTTCTCCTGCAAAAAATCGATACTACAAGAATCGATGGCGCCGGCAAACCGATGAATTTCGTAAGGATATTCCTGCGCTGCAGTATACCGGCGATAGCGACCCTATCCATCCTCACATTTAAAAGCCGGTGGGATAACCTGCTGTGGCCGTTGGTGGTTGCCCAGAGCGAAGAGATGAAAACCATTCCACTTTATTTTTCCGTGTTTGCGGGGAGGAAGGGATGATGCGCGACATTCTTTACATATTTGACATGGGAGGCGTTGTTTCGTTCAGTACCGATGTATTCCCGGATGTACACCGCTATCTCGGTATCAGTGAAGAAAAATTTCTCACATTCGCGGGCGAAAACCTGGAGAAGCTTACGATTGGTGAAATCTCAACGGATGAATTTTGGAATCGCTTCTTCGGGTTATACGGAAAAAAGGTGGAAGAGGAGCTGTTCGGCAAATTTTTTTACCCGCGTCTGAATCCGGAAACAGTGGATCTGATAAAAACGATTAAGCATCATTCGAGGGTTGTTTGCGGCACGAATACCTTTGATCCGCATTACCAATGTCACTTAGGCCTCGGGGATTACGACATTTTCGATGCTGTTTATGCATCAAACATGATTGGACGAGCAAAACCGAATCCCGAATTTTTTACATACATTCTTGAGACTGAAGGTTTTGAGCCGGGACAAGCAGTTTTTGTGGATGATACGGAAAAGCATGTGATCGGAGCAAAAAACGTAGGAATAAAAGCGATTCTATTCAAAAATGCTGAGTCCTTAAAGTTGCAGTTTGATCGTCTCTCATAATAACCAAAAAAAGGAGGTACATATGAAAAATTTGAGACTGATTGGAAGTCGGTTGGCGATTGGCGTTTTAATACTGTTGGGTGCCACGCTGGCACAGGCCGATGGCACCCTGGTGATTTACAACGCCGGTTCGCCCGAAATGGGAAATGACCTTGTTAAAGCCTTTAAAGCAAAATATTCTAATATCAATGTGGAAATTATCCGGCAAGGTTCCGGGGAACTCCTAACGAGAGTCAAAGCCGAAGCGAACAGGCCTCAGGGCGATATCATCATGGCCATCGCAAAGGAGAACCTCGAGGTTATCAGAGATCTTCTTCAACCCTATAAAGTTCGTGAAGATGCCGCTTTCCCTGATGATGTGAAGGATACAAAAGAGAACAGATTCTATGGATTCAGCTTTAACATTCAGGCATTTATTATCAACACGAACCTCGTTTCGCTGAATGATGCCCCGAAAAGTTGGAAGGAACTCGGTGAAAAGAAATGGCGGGGCAAGGTCGTCTTGGCCAATCCCGCCCTATCCGGATCGGCATATGCGCAGCTTTTTCAGATGGTTCACCTTTACGGATGGGATTTTATTAATGGTGTAAGGAAAGTCTCGACGTTTGTGCCGAAATCAACGCTGGTCTATACTTTTGTCGGCCGGGGTGAATTTGCAATCGGTGTAACCGGAGAGGGGAACGTGTTTGGCGAA
This sequence comes from Deltaproteobacteria bacterium, assembly GCA_024644775.1. Next base: position 7,472 of record JAHEHB010000029.1, on the reverse strand, counting down.
ATAAACAAGGGAAACCCGGTTGCGGCCGTGTATCCTTCTGAAGGAACGGGTCTCCGATTCGATGCCTCAGGGATCATAAAAGGCGGCCCCAATCTGAATAACGCAAAAATATTTATGGATTGGTTAACCACAAAGGGGGCGATGTCGATCATCTCAAAGGCGCCGCATTTCAGGAGAATGGCACGGCCGGATGTACCACCTCCTCCGGGGTTAAAACCGAGCTCGGAAATCAAGTTCTTTCCTTATGACGCTATGAAAGCATCCAAGAGCAGAAACGCCTATCTGCAAAAATTCGGCGAAATCTTTGCCACACGATAATAGACAAACGCTATTCTTAAGGCATGGATAACGTATGAAGTTATCCATGCCGTTTTAAAATGAAAACCATCTTTGGGCTCTTTTATGGCAGATTCTTTTGAGAAGAAAAGTCCCGTCACGCTTTCGATTCGAGACCTCTCCAAGGTTTTCGCTGGGAAAGATAAGAACGTGGAGGCTCTAGCCGATATATCTTTGGACGTACGAGAAGGGGATCTATTTACCCTTCTGGGTCCAAGCGGGTGTGGAAAAACCACGATGCTTCGCTGTATTGCCGGTTTTGAGAAACCAACAAACGGAGAGATCAATTTTTTAGGAAGGGACTACACAGCCATCCCGCCTTTCAGGCGAAATATCGGAATGGTTTTTCAAAGCTATGCGCTGTTTCCACACATGTCTATTTTTGATAATGTCGCCTACGGATTGAAGATACGCAAATTGTCCCGGCAAGAGATAAAAGACAGGGTCAACAGCATTATCGATCTGGTAGGGCTGGTAGATACGCAAAAGCGGAAACCAAGCGAGCTTTCCGGAGGCCAGCAACAGCGAATTGCCCTTGCCCGCGCCCTAGTTTATAATCCTCAGCTTCTTCTGCTGGATGAGCCACTCAGCAATCTCGATGCAAAACTGAGGGTCTATATGCGGGAGGAGATCAGAAGAATCCAACAGCGAGCTAAAGTGACCACGATATATGTTACACACGATCAGGAGGAAGCGCTTTCCATCTCCGACCAAATCGCTGTCATGCACGCCGGAAGAGTCAGCCAGATCGGGTCACCCGATGAAATCTATGAAAATCCCCACTCGATCCTCGTGGCTGATTTTATCGGTCAGGCAAACTTCCTCGAATGCTCGGTCAAGAGCCAAAGCAGCGGGTCGCTGGCTTTGACTTTTCCATCCGATGAAAAATTACGCCTGGACCGGAATTTAAGAATTTTTTCCGATTTTTTTCACTCAAAGGGAGTTCTCTTTGTACGGCCTGAGCGAATAGAGATCACACCGGAGTCAGACAGACCAAACTCACTGAGAGGAATGGTCAAGCGCATTCTCTACCTTGGGTCATTGGTGCGATATTTTATTGAGGTCTTTCACCATAGTGCCCCCCAAGAGGTTCTCGTCGATAAAAACCGTCGTATCAAGGGGATCCAGGTAGGGGATGAGGTAGCCCTGGTTTTCAATGGTGATGACGTCCGGCTCTTTCCATCCGATTAAAAAGAAGAAAGGAACTTCAGAACATGGAAAGCGCGGTAAGGCACCGACTCCAAAAACTTGAGCTTACACCTTACCTGGTTCTGAGCCTAGTGCTTCTAATCCTTCTGGTTTTTATTGCCTATCCGCTGTTTAAGGTTATTCTCAACAGTTTCCTTGCAATGGGAGATACGCCATCACTAGAAAATTTCACCCTGACAAACTTCTCTCAGTTCTTTACATCTGCACTATATAAAAGCGCGCTTTTGAACACCCTTACGGTGGGTTTTCTTTGTGCGCTTTTTTCATGCATCCTCGGAGTTCCCATGGCCTACTTTGTTGCCAGAACTGAAGTTCCCTTTAAAGCCTTGTTCCTTACGCTGGGAACCCTTCCACTTATCCTGCCCCCGTTTGTGGGGGCTTATTCATGGGTACTTCTTTTTGGGCGCCAAGGTGTTGTGAATTATCTTCTGGGTAAAATCTTTGGATTTGTCCTACCGGATATTTACGGTGCTCCGGGGGTCGTTATCGCTATGACAATGAGCTATTATCCGTTCGTCTTTCTTTTGACCTATGGAGCGCTCCTTTCAGCAGACCCTTATATTGAAGAGAGTGCTGCAATCATGGGGGCGTCCAGGTGGAAGGTGATCCGTACGATTACCTTACCGTTGGTGATACCCTCCATCGCGGCCGGTACGCTGATCGTGTTCATGCGGGCGGTAGGAAATTTTGGCGTACCTGCACTTTTGGGTGGAAATTTCTATGTGCTTCCGACCTTGATCCACTTTCAGGTCGTGGGCTTCTATAACTTACACACGGCCGGTGCTATTGCACTGGTCAATGTTGCCATGGTCGGTATAGCGATCCTTTTTTCCCAATACGTCATGGCCAAACGTTCGTACGTAACCATTTCCGGAACCACGCAAGAGGCTCGGGTTTCTGAGAACAAGATTCTAAAGTGGGGAGGCGCAACGTTTTGTGCTTGCGTTATCTTCCTTTCTCTCCTACCACATCTTACGGTGATCGTAACCTCTTTCACGGAAGGATGGGCCGGAACCAGATATCCCACAAAATTTTCTTTAGAAAATTATAAAAAAATCATTCATATCGCCAAAACGCCAATCATCAACAGTCTGTTTTTGGCAACAACGGCCACCGTTGTGGCGTCTCTCGTCGGTACGCTACTCTCCTACATTAGTGTGAGAACACGATTCCTGGGAAAGTGGGTTCTGGATCTGACAGTGATGCTGCCCTTTATCCTCCCCGGGATTGTGGTGGGTGTCGCAATACTGACAGGATTTTCATCCGGACTTATCATCTTGAGCGGCACGTGGATGATTATGGTGATCGGATTTTTTATCCGGCGGATGCCTTATGTCTTCCGATCAACCATGGCCTCCCTAAGCCAGATCGATGTGGCCGTGGAAGAAGCCTCCACGATTACCGGTGCTCCCTGGATTACCACCTTTAGAAAGATTACCCTTCCGTTAATGGCTCCCGGTATACTTGCAGGCGCTGTAATCTGTTTTTCTACGCTAATGGGGGAGCTTTCCACAACCATTATTCTTTATTCGGCCAGATGGAAAACCATTACCGTAGCCATTATTGAATATCTGTTTTCAGCAACCATCGGCCCCGCCTATGCTTTGGGAACCATCCTTATCCTTCTCGTATTGAGCGCCATCGCCTTGGCGAACCGACTCTTGGGCCGGCGGATGTCTCAGATGTTCAAGATGGTGTAGAAACCTACTCCTGAAAGAGCGGTTCTCTTCTTAAACAAGCGTCTGCCTCGTAATAGGAGTTGATGCTGCCGATATCAAAACGCGAAGCCGTTAACTTAAAAGCATACACCTTTTCTCTTCGGCATAGAAAATCGATAAAGTGTTCCTTCTCACCCCGCCTCATACCTTTTTGATGAAATTCATCCAACCTTGACCAGACAGAAGGCATAAAGAAATACAGCTGCGGATGGGCCCAGGAGGATGGTGGTACATCCGGTTTTTCGTAAAGTCGAAGAACCCGGTTGTCCTTTGCGAATACCGGCACGCTTGTTTTCTTAAGTTGATCTGTGTCGGTTTCCGACAGGGCGATGATATAATGATTATTCTTCTTAAGGAATTGTTCCCATAGCGGTTTGAGTTTGAACCGAAAGATATTATCACCCCCTGCGACCAGGATCCGGGACGGTTTAGGTATACGATTCAATACAAATTGGAGATCACCGGCCGGACCGAGCCGGTTTTCTTTGCAGGTTGAGCCGTCATTGTAAATCTTGATCTCAACCTTTTTCCGCCCCAATTTCTTTGCCCAACTCTGTTTCCAGTTCTCGAACGTATGGAAGAACTTGCCGTTTGTCACAACATGTACTGATTTGATGCCTTGTAAATCAAAGATTTGTTCCAAAAGGTAGTCAATGGTCCGATTGCCCGCTACCGGCAGCAACTGTTTTGGATAGTCCAGGGTGATTGGATACATGCGGGTTGCATAACCGGCACAAAGCAAGACGGCAAGCACAGATAGTTTTCTCCTTACATAATCGTATCTTGTTATCGGCTTTGGTATATAATCTCAGAATCTTTGTATTCCTGTCCTGAGATACGAAGCCTATTGTTGAAGACGTTAACCTGCAGCGGCTAGTTTTTCTGTCCGGGGATCATAATAATTCATTTTTTGAGGGTCAAAATTAATCCAGATATCATCATTCATTTGGATATCCGTAAAACCGTGCAGTTTAATGGAAAAGGATAAATCGTTGTTTTCAACTGTGATGATGGTTTCCGAACCGGCCGGTAACACCGAATAGGTTTTAGTTTTTAACCAGCCCATCCGTTCTTTTCTGGAGATATTAATATCTTCCGATCGAATGGCTCCGATGATTTGCTTATCCCGCACCTTTAATTTTTTAACGATTTCGCTTTTAAGCTGACCCGATACAAAAAAATCCGCGCCGTTTTCAGATACAATCATTCCATGAATGGTGTTAATTCTGGGACTGCCGACGAATTTTGCGACAAACAGATCCGCCGGCAGCCTGTAGATTTCCTCCGGCGTTCCCAGTTGACGTAAGAAACCCTGATCCATCACGGCAATTTTATCCGATAGTGTCAGCGCCTCAACCTGATCATGGGTAACATAGACCGTTGTGGCACCGAGTTCATGATGTAGATGCTTCAATTCGGATCGCATATCGATACGCAGCATGGCATCTAAGTTCGACAGGGGTTCATCCATCAGCAAGACCCCCGGTTCAGCAACGATCATTCTGGCGACTGCTACCCGTTGTTGCTGTCCTCCTGAAAGTTCTGAAGGATACCGATCGATATAATCGGAAAGCTGTACTTTTTCCAAGACATCATTGACCCGTTGATTGATTTTCTCTCTGGGCAATTTCATTTCTTCCAACGCCAGGGAGAGGTTTTTTCTAACGGTCATGTGTGGCCATAAGGCATAACTTTGAAAAATGAGGCCCAGCTTCCGATCTTCCGGTGGCACAAAAATCCCCTTTTGCCGTGAAAAAAAAACGGAATCCCGAAAAAGGACTTCACCCTGGTCAGGTTCTTCTAATCCGGCGATAATTCTCAAAGTAGTCGTTTTGCCACAGCCCGAGGGACCCAGTAAAGTAAGAAACTGGTGCTCCTCAATTTGAAGACTCAAGTCTTTAACTGCAGGAATTCCACCGAAAGATTTACTGACGTGATTAAGTGTTATACGGCTCATTTTTTTAAAGCGTTACCTGGAGGACTCCTGAATCCAGAAATCCTGGACTTTCGGACCTTCATTCCACATGAAATCAGGATCGACCGACCAGGCTTTGAGTGAACTCCATAGCTCACCGCCTTTGGGCAGAGGCACATCCATCCTTGGGCTCATGGAACCGGCTTCATAATAAGGGGCAAGGCCCTGAAGAATTTCTGAGCTTCTACCTTTGGTATACGGTGGTTCAATGACGGTATCCTTTTTGATTGACGGATCCCCCACTAAAAAAGCGGTAAACAGTTTGGCTGCATTGGGGTGGGGCGCCTGTCGGGCAATCGCCGTATAGGTTGGATAGATCAAACTCTCGACAGGATCCATCGGCGTAACCACAGCGTTTACATACTTTTTCGATTTGTTGTACCGGATGTAGGTAAACGACGTAATTCCGATGGGCGGCGACTTCTGTCCCTTTTTCCCAGCCGCCGCCGCAACCTTGCTGCCGGATTTCAGGATAATCAGATCGTTATGCAGCAGCCTGTAGATAAACTCATAACCGGCGTCCGACACACCATCACTGAGTTTGATCGCCTTGCCGGCAAATCTTTCATACGCTTCGGCAAGCTCCTTGGCATGTTGCACCAACGTGCAAATTCCCATGAAATTTGACAACGACTCCAGGGGATTCTTTATGACGGCTTTGCCTTTCCATTTTGGAGTGGTCAATTCCCAGATATTTCTAATGGGTGGCGCGTCATATGCCTCGGTGCTGTATAGAAATACAATAGCTTCGTTGATTCTCACCAGCAAAGGATCTTTCATATCCGGTGGAATTTGATTTTCAACCGTATCCGGGACAAAATTTACGATCCTGTGCTTATTAAGAAGTTCATGAATGACCTGACCGGATCCTCCCGTGGTAATGATATCCGCATTATACAATCCGGCGTTTTGTTCATTGACGGTTTTTTCTACGGTTTTCACCGATCCCAGATCGAAGTAAGTTACCTTGATCCCCGGATATTTCTTTTCGAACTCCGGAGCAACCTTGGCAATTCGAGATGAAGAAGAATAGACAATGACTTCGCCCTCTGCTTTCGCTTGTTTTTCAATTTCAGTCCAGTTTTGCGGGGACCCCACATATGGCCCCAATTTGGCCGATTTCAACCAGTTATCCATTTCCGGTGGAAATTTGTCTTTTGCCTCCGATTTTTGAACCCCGGGAAAACTGAATAGTAACCCTAAACCGAAAAAAATGCAGACCATACCATTTAATGCTTTCCTTCTCATCATATCCCCCTTTCGTCTTTTTCTATTAATGAACTTGGATTACACCCCAATGGTCACAATCCGTTTCACTTTTTCAGCATTATACCTTTTATGATTAACATGCAATTATGTTTCTTTGAGTCCAAACAGGCTTTTTTCCCCGAAAAAGCGTTGTACAACAAAAGTCGCCAGAACAATGATAAACAATAAAATTAGTGTCACCCCATTGGCGTGTTGAATCTGATCCTGATCTTCGTAAGCAAAGATAATGGTTGTCAGGACACGAGTGGAGGGTGTCACGAGCAGGATGAGAAGCGACAATTCACGCATGGCAGTAATAAAGGTCAAGAGCATGCCGGAAAAGAAACCGCTTTTCGCCATGGGAAAGATAATGATTCTAAAACGTTTGAACCAGCCAATACCCTGTACCCTTGCCGCATCTTCTAAGGATTTATCGATTTGAAGCATTGAACTAATGCCCGAACGCGAAGAAAAGGGCATATTTTTAACGACAACAATCAACACTAGCAGGTAAAAGGTACCATACAGTGCAGGAACCGGTCCAATGGAATGGGCAAACATGCCGAGGTAAATCGCACCGAAGGCAATACTGGGAAAAACATATGGGGCAAAAGAGACGGCTTCCAGGATTTTCGAAAGCGTTGATCCGCGATTGCGAACCACGGCATATCCGATCAGAAGTCCTAAAAAACCGTTGATCAGAGCAGCGCTGACCCCCAGGCGAATGCTGTTCCAGACTCCTCCCCAAATTCCGGGATTTCTGAAGATACCTTCCTGTCCACTGGCAATATCAAAATCGCTTTTCCCGAACCAAAAATGTGTTGTCAAATTAGAAAATGAGTAATCATCCGGCAGCAACATGAAAGTGCCCCATCCCAAGATAATCACCGGTAAAAACACCACTAGCAACAAAAACAGCATAATGAGTCCGGCAATCGGATATTTCCAGACCCCCAGTCGGTTGGGTCGGCTTCTGAATCCCTTGC
>JAHEHB010000297.1 GCA_024644775.1 Deltaproteobacteria bacterium | reverse complement strand
GCCGCAAAATATGCCTTGCCCCGACGCACCGCTTCCTCGTACCCCAGTGGCGCTCTGGCATCCACCCTCGCAATGATCACAAAATCAGGATCTTTTCGTGCGTGGCACGCCGCACGGATTTTGGCTTCCATTTCTTCTATAGGGACAATCTCTTTTCCGCTTAAATGTCCGCACCGTTTTGGCATCACCTGATCCTCGATGTGAATGGCGGAAACACCTGCCGATTCAAATTCTTCTACCGTTCGCATGACATTGAGTAAACCACCATAACCTGTATCGGCATCCGAGACGACGGGTACTCTGGTTACTTTAGTAATCCGAGCAGCACTAAGCACCATTTCCGTAAGTGTAATGATGCTATGATCCGGCATGCCCAATTGGGCATTGACAGTACCAGCCCCAGTCATGTACACCGCTTCAAACCCGCAGTTTTCTGCCATTCGGGCGGTTAAAGCATCATGCACCCCGGGTGCCATTAAGATCTCTTCTCTTTCAATCAACTCACGAAATCGTTTGTTTCTTGCGGACATATCAGGGTATCTCCTCTCTATTTAATCTACCGAACGATTTGGCCGCTACAGCAGCCACACCCAGTGCCTCCACTGCCATGGAAGCTTCATCCCTCGAAGATTCACATCCGAAATCGTCACCTGCAATAATGAGTTCAACCGGTGTAAACTTTCTAAAGAAAAGACATTGTTTCAGAAAAATGACGGATCAGCGCTTGATTCAGAAATCGCAGTGGACGAGCATCAAATTTTATTAACCTGGGAGAACCGATGTGTCAAGGACTTATTTCCAGCATGTGTTCGTAAATATTGAGAGAATTTCATCCCCGCACGCATTGAGTGCTTTCACGTCATGTGGTATATTTATTTTTTTAAAACGAATTCTAGCACGAGTATTCCGGGGGGCGCATACGATGTATCTGGTTACGGCAGATGAAATGAGAGAAATGGATAACCAAACCATTGAATCCTTTGGACTCCTGGGTCAAATTCTAATGGAAAATGCCGGCCGAGGAGCTGCTCGTATTCTTTTAAACGCGTTTGATGGATTAACCGGCCTTCGGGTTGGCGTTGTTGCCGGTCGCGGGAACAACGGTGGAGATGGTTTTGTGATCGCTCGGTATTTGAAACAAAAACACATACCCGTTTCCGTATATCTTCTGGCTCGACCGGATAGCGTTCAGGGGGATGCGGCCACAAATCTTAAGCTTCTGAGACCGTTGGCTGTACCGGTTATCGAAATAACCGATTCAGAGTTCTTTAAAAAGCGTCAATCTGAAATGGAAAAAATAGATATTTGGGTAGATGCCATTCTTGGCACGGGTCTTAAATCGGAGGTAAAAGGATTTTTCAAGGAAATCATCGAATTTCTCAACAAGACCCATAAACCCATCTTCTCTGTGGACATCCCCTCCGGGCTCAATTCGGACACCGGTCAACCTTGCGGAGCCTGCGTTTGCGCCCATATGACGGCAACATTTGCATTTCCCAAAATCGGCCACATCATGCACCCAGGTGCAACCTATACGGGTGAACTTGAAATTGTTGATATTGGTATCCCTCCTCATATTGCAGACAGTGTACGTCCGGTGCAACATCTTCTTACTTCTGATCGAATCAACGCTTATCTTGAACCAAGACTGCCGGATGCACACAAAGGAAACACAGGGCATCTGTTGGTCATTTCAGGTTCCGCCGGAAAGACCGGCGCTGCAGCCATGACCGCCACATCTGCGATGCGGGCAGGTGCCGGCTTGGTCACATTGGGTGTGCCGAAACGTTTGAATCCTGTTGTAGAAACGCTGGTGCTCGAGGCGATGACGTATCCTTTGCCGGACACTGATGCTGGAGCGCTTGATGAATCCGCGTATGAACCCATTATGGATTTACTCTCCGGGAAACAATGTCTTGCTATTGGACCGGGTATCGGTACCGCTCCCGAAACAACGCGACTCATCCATCGATTGATTCAAAATGCCGATGTACCACTTGTAATCGACGCAGATGGATTAAATAACCTAGCGGGAGTTAGGAAAATACTGGAAAAAGTCGATGCGCCAATGATTTTAACGCCTCATCCAGGGGAAATGGCAAGATTGCTGGACATAACACCGCGCGAAATCCAAAAAGACCGAATGAGACACGCCCGTGATTTTGCAACGCGCTTTAAGGTTCACATGGTACTAAAGGGTGCCGGTACCGTAATCGCGCATCCGGATGGAACCGCCTTTGTAAACCCCACCGGCAATGCCGGCATGGCATCCGGCGGTATGGGTGACGTTCTGACCGGCTTAATTGCCGGTTTTGTAACCCAGGGATATTCGCCTGAAACAGCGTCCCATATGGGTGTCTATCTCCATGGAGCTGCAGCCGATGCACTGGCCGCACAGTTGGGACCGTTTGGGTATCTTGCGTCGGAGGTAATGAATGCGATTCCCGGGGAAATCAAGAGAATAATGGATGGAAACTTGCCTGTCCCGCCGAAGGCGGGGAAACTTGAAACTGGATGTTGGAAAAAAGGAAAATTGGTCAAATGAACTCCGAGTCCCAAGTTTCCAGTTTCCAATTTCCAGTTTCCACTAATTCCTCTGAGGAAACACGGACCCTCGGTCAAAAAATCGGTGCAATCGCCGAAGCTGGAACCGTCATCGGGTTGACCGGAGACTTAGGAAGCGGGAAAACGGTTCTCGTGCAGGGACTGGCTAAAGGCTTGGCGGTTCCCGACGATTATTATATCACGAGTCCAAGCTACACACTCATCAACGAATATCCGGGTCGGCTGCCGTTGTTTCACGTCGATCTTTATCGTATTAGGACCGATGAGGAAGTGGAGGATATCGGTCTATTGGATATTGTACATAAAGACAATATTGTTGCGATCGAATGGGCAGACCGACTTCAACCAGATCTTTTATCCGATCACATGGCGATACGTATCGAGGTTTTCAATGAAACATCGCGAAAGATCGACCTTACATCATATGGACAGAGTAGCATCAATTTGTTAAAGAGGCTAAAAAAATAAAGGAAGAGAAATGGCCCTTATCGTACAAAAATTCGGAGGAACCTCCGTTGCGGACATTGACCGAATTCGTAATGTCGCTACCCGCGCAGCAAAAACATTCAATCAAGGAAACGACGTGGTCGTGATCCTTTCTGCGATGGCCGGTGTTACCGACGGCTTGATTGGCATGGCAAAACAAATCTCGGAATCACCCGACAAACGCGAATTAGACGTTTTGCTTGCGACCGGCGAGCAGACAACGGCTGCGCTTTTGGCGATGACCCTGCAATCCATGAATTATCCTGCAAAGTCATTGCTTGGATTTCAGGCAGAGGTCAGGACCGATTGTTCCTTTGGTAACGCCCGCATCGTTGATATCGATTCCCAGAGAATAAAAGAATTTCTCGATAACAAAAACATCGTCGTCGTGGCGGGATTTCAGGGGTGCGATCCAGATGGAAACATCACAACGCTTGGCCGGGGTGGATCGGACACCTCCGCGGTTGCTATTGCCGCTGCGCTGAACGCCGACTGCTGTGAAATTTATACCGACGTGGATGGAATTTTTACAACAGATCCCAATATCTGTCCAAAGGCTAGAAAACTCAACAAAATCTCCTACGAGGAGATGCTCGAAATGGCAAGTCTCGGTGCCAAGGTGCTGCAAATCCGATCGGTGGAGTTTGCAAAAAAATACCATGTGCCGGTTCACGTCCGATCATCATTTCATGAGGAGGAAGGAACCATGGTCTTGAACGAAGATGTCGATATGGAACGTGTCGTCGTATCTGCTGTTACCTGCGACATGAATGGAGCCAGAATCGTTCTAAAACAAGTTCCTGATATGCCGGGGATTGCGGGAAAAGTATTTACACCACTCGCCGACCAAGGGATTGTGGTGGACATGATTATACAAGGCGCCCGTTCCGGCGAGAAAAATGATCTGACCTTTACGGTCCCGAGATCTGATTTCAAGCGGGCAATGGAAATCGAAAAAAAGGTGGCAGAAAAAATCGGTGCTGAAGAGGTCCTCGGAGACGACGACCTTGCGAAAGTATCGGTGATTGGTGTCGGGATGAAGAATCACTCCGGCGTCGCCTCAAAAATGTTCACCACTCTGGCCAACGAAGGAATCAATATTCGACTCATCAGCACCTCGGAGATCCGAATCTCTTGTGTGATTAATGAAAAATATGCGGAGCTTGCAGTCCGGGCACTTCACACCGCGTTTGGGCTGGACAAAGAAGAATAACGATCTTTGAAAAAATTTAACCCGGAGCAATTGCTATTTGCCGTGGTAGTCGGCGCGGCAATTTTTTGTGTAATCCTGTATAGGATTTTTTTCCAATCCTTCTAACAACCCCCCAAGGGGTGGAATTTTTTTGACTCCACTTACCTTCAGCTCTTGATTTGATTGTTTGCGTAAGACAGATTATGTCGGAAAACGATCTACAACGATGCTTCACTTGTGGCATTTTTGGTAAGCTTGCTGCGCTCAGAAATAAAAAATTCACACGACTTTCTATCGTAAACCCGATCTTGTTCTAAGTTTCCAATACACCACGACATCTAAATACATTTTAAAAAAAACGTATAATTACCCTTGGTTTAGCGTATGATAAGTTCACATGGAATGGTGAGCGATCGGACAAACTGGATAGTATTAACCCAGTTCATTCTTTTTATATTTCGATATGGATACTTTGTATCCACCTGCCGCTCTTCAGGTCTATCAGTAAAATCTCCTTTAATTAAACTTTATGTGTGATTTTAAATCCTTAGATTTATACACTACAATGTGGCATAAACTTTGCTTAATAAGAAGACAAATCTTGTTTGAAATAAAAACAATCACCATAAGGAGGAAAAATGAAACGAAACACCTTAATTATGACTGGTATAGCACTGTTAGTATCCATTGCAGCGGTTTCCGCTTTTGCCCATGGTCCCGGATGGGGCCGGGGTGGCGGTTGGGGTCACCATGGTCCGGGTTGGCATCATCGAGGTGATTACGGCCCAGGATACGATGATCAAACGAGTAAAAAGGAATACAAGCTGTTCGAACAGAAAAGAGAGGCGTTTTTCAAGGAAACCCAGGAATTAAGGGCTAACCTTTCTGAGAAAGAGCGAGAACTGCAAAACGAATTGGCTAAAGGCGAGCCGGATGCCTCCAAAGCATCCGGGTTACAGAAAGAAATTTCTGAGCTTCAGGCCCAACTTGATCAGAAGCGCATCGATCATATGGTCGAAATGAGAAAATCGAATCCGAACCCTGGCCGTGGGTTTATGCGCGGCGGTCCGATGATGGGTTATGGCCCCCGCGGAGGCGGTTACTGTTGGCAATAAACATAAAGCCGCTTTGACAGGCATTATAGGATGGGGTGGCCATCCATTGGCCGCCCCATTCCTTTTGGCATCGGGAGATTCGGCAATTTCGACAACGGAGCCTTGTATGTCACTGCTGGTTGTAGGTTTTCTCAGCACAAGCCCTGCATTGGCCCAATCAGGCAGAGACAGCGACTCGCCATGGGCGATGGATTATGGGTGACTGGGGAATGGGATGGTTCGGTATGATATTGATGCTTATTTTCTGGGGGCTAATTATAAGTAGAGTAGTACTGTTGATTAAATGGTTGGTCCAAACCAAAAGTGGCAGAGGGCATTCCAGTGTTAGTACCGGTTCTAAAGCAATGGATATTCTTAAGGAGCGTTATACCAGTGGGGAAATCAATCAGGATGTATTTTAATCAATGAAAAAAAATTTACTACGGTAGATCACACAGGGAATTCATCAATAATGAATCAAAATAAAAGCTCAAGCAGGTTTAACAGAAGGCACGTTCTGAAAGCGGCAGGTTATGGAATCCTGGGTTTTATGGCAGGCAAATTCTGGCCCTTCTTTGATCTTTCAGCAGCAAGTCAGAATGGTGCGGTCACTCAAAAAGCAGAATTTATACCTGACCTTGACATTTCGCTGATAGCCCGAACTACTGAAATATCCATCTTTCCTGGCGAACCGACGCAGGTATGGCAGTACCATGCGATTATACATCGAGGCAACAAAAACAGGGTGATTGAGCTCCCCCGAAGCTATTTAGGACCGGTAATAAAAGCACATCAGGGAGAAAAAGTTCGGATTCGTTTTACCAATGCTACGCCGGAAAAATCGATTGTTCACTGGCATGGACTTCACGTTCCTGCAATTATGGACGGGCATCCCCGCAATGTCGTTTCGCAGGGAGAGTCTTATCTTTACGAGTTTGAGGTCAAGAACAGAGCGGGTACTTATTGGTACCACCCCCACCCTCACGGGAGAACCGGCCCTCAAGTTTATCGAGGTTTAGCGGGTCTTTTTGTCGTATCGGATGAAGAGGAGCAATCAGTGGGGTTGCCCTCTAATGAATACGATGTGCCGCTAGTTATACAGGATCGAACCTTCGATCGACACAATCAGCTGATATACACAACGGGACACCGGATGGAACAGATGACCGGCTTTTTGGGTGATCTGGTCATTGTAAATGGAATGCCAGATTTTACGCTACCAGTGTCAACCAACGCCTATCGGTTACGCCTTCTGAACGGTTCTAACTCTCGCATTTATCGGTTAGCATGGAAAGACGGCAGGCCACTGACAATCATCGGAACGGACGGCGGTTTGTTGGAAAGACCTGCTCAACATCGGTATGCATTTTTAAGCCCTGGTGAAAGATTGGAAATCTGGGCAGATTTTAGCGATCATCCGATCGGGTTCGAGACAGCTTTATTAAGCCTTCCTTTCGACATAGGCAACTTAGGACGTGGTATGATGATGGATCGGGGGATGGTGCAACGACAAAGACTGCCGAATGGTGCAGGCTTTTCTATTTTCAAAGTCAAAGTCACGAAGCGTGAGAAAAATAATCGGGCGATACCACAGAAACTATCAGGAATCAGCCCCTTACGAAAAGATACTGCCGATAATTTTTCCAGCCCTCGAAAATTTTTTCTTACGATGAATCATATGCAGTGGT
>JAHEHB010000296.1:3372-7039 GCA_024644775.1 Deltaproteobacteria bacterium | reverse complement strand
GCGCATAAAATCCCATTTTTCACATGAAAATCGTTGGCGCCAATGATCGGTTTTTTAAAGGATTTTGCTATGACCTGAGTTACCTGTTTATTGTCCAATGGTTTGCCCTCAGAATCTAAGATACCGTTTGTAGCATCAACAAATAAAACATCACATGTCTTCTTAAATTCTTCGAGCATCTTTAGAGTCTCTTTAATCGTTTTCACTAATCTGAAATCAACAAGTTTTGCCAAATAGGTATCCGACTCCTTTTCAACCTGCTTTAGAATCGCTCGACCGGAAGGGCTCTCTTTTGCTATAAATCCAACCGTGTTAATTGAAGGGACAAGCTGTTTTGCAAACGCAATTGTTTCGCCGATAAAATTGCGTTCTAAAATCCCTGAAACATTTGAAGCTGGGTAACCATATTTTTCGGGTTCCTCGTTAACACCGCTGAACATTACCGGTTTTTTAACTTTATCCTTTAAGTATGGTACTACAAACATGCTCTGGGCGTTATCATCAGCGGCTATTATTCCGTTAGGTCCGAATCGTTTATATAGTTCATAAGCTTCTTTCGCCTTCTGGACACCACCGTTAAAATTTATCTTCGTGTCCATATAAAAATATTTTATATCGCTGTTGCCCGCTAAAACAGAATCAATCCCCACTTTTATCTGTTTACACCATGGATTTTCCTCTTCATAACTCATAACGACCAAAATTTTATAAGAAGCGGCTTCGATCAAGGATGTATTGAAAAACAGATAAATTACGGCAATTAATGTCATCAAATATGAACATCGTTTACTGCAGGACATAATTCGACTCCATACTGGTTAAAAAAAGAAAATTTCCAAGAAAGCAACACAAAATTTTAATCGACATACCAACACACTCGAAAAATTCAATTGAACTTTAAATAAGTTTCTTCAAATACTTTCAAACAAATGGTTAGTTACTATAAACTATCGCGTATGTCAACATAAATATCTATAATTAAAAGAAATATTTGGTTTTTATTCTTTTCTATCGGAGAATGTAACACGGAAATACACAACTGCGATATGTCATCTGTATTCATAAAACGTCCTGAGCGCGGCTTATTTTCACCCGGCAGTCCTTTTATGGGCATATCTTCCCGAAGCATGAGTTAATTCACACCGCCGCTAACAAACGCCAAACCATTTCGGTTCGGTTAGGACCATGCAAATAACCTCGGCATCAAATACCTGGTTATGCTGCCGAAGCTGCTTCCATACCTGCAAGCTGTTTTCGATTCGTTTCTCTTCGGCCGCAGTTTGTTTGGCATAGTCCTCATTCCGTTTCCTTTTGCAAATACGCGGGATGGTATCGCTTTGCTCTATCACCTGGTTTAAGCGGTAATGAAAGAGTCGAACTCCTCAGACATGGCATACCGGATATTTCCAATAGGGAAAAGGTGGGCGCCTGCGAATTTTTTGAATGGATGCAAGCTTACGACGAATCCGGCATCTGCCAAGAAAGTACCGCCAATATAGAAGTAAAGAAATGGTTTCAATCATGCACGATGTTTGTATGCAAGGATTTGCCTCGTTATCTCGAAACAGCCGAATTGCACTACTTTCAGTTACAATATTTACATATGTCATCCCGCTAAACCCATCATCACCAGGAGCTGGAAATAACGGTTTCAAGAAATTTAACCACTTCAGTGACTAAGACAGGCTACCTTGGTTACCTTCCCAATTAAACTTCACATTAGGTTCGTCCGATATTCTTTGTATTATTTTTGACAAATAGTAAATAAGAGTCGTTATGTTCAGATCTAAACAATATGGCCTTATCGTCGCCACCGATGAGGCAGTCTTTTTTATTGAGTACAACGGTAAAAATCAGGGGCGTACCGTACTCAAGTTGGCCTTGAACGATTTTATCGATGAATCACCAGACATTGGAGTTTTGCCCCCCGCATTTACGCAAAAGAATAATTGTGTGCTGATCGTTCCGGATCACTGGTTCGGCCAGCAAACATATCCATTTAAGACACCGAAACCATCTTTGGTTAAGCCTTTCATTGAACGTAAACTCAAGGCAGCCCATCCGGATCAACCGGACGTCCGCAACTTTTTTAGCTACTATTTTCTGCCGGAAAATAGCCAGAAGGAAAACCTCACGGCAGTCTATTTGCAGGATGAGAAAGGTTATCAACTTTACAAGCAACTTAAGACGTTAAAGCTGACCCCCTCTCGGATAACCACATCGGCACTACTTTGGTGTGAGCGTCTAAAGCAATGCATGCGGGACTTCAACCAGCATCAGGCTTTGTTGATTCATCTTTGCCACGAAACATGCTTGCTTTACTTCTATTCTGGAGGAAACCTGCTTTTTTCCAGAAATATCTCTCTTGCTACAGATTCTGAAGACTGGAACGATCTGCTATTTGAAATCGAGCAGTCCATTCAACTGTTTGCCCAAAAAACCAAATCGCAGCTGGAAAACACGTATGTGTTCTCTTCAGGGGTCGAAAACGCCCACGAATTAACGGAGTCGTTAGACAGACATGTCGTTGATCTCACAGCGACTCTTACAGATTTTCCGAATATGTTGACATTGCCCGAACTTCGATTTTTAGATGGCCTTTTTCACCCAAAAGCCATCACCGCTGTCTCGCCATTTTCGAGCATTACCCATCGAAGCGTCATAAGAGATTTTGAGTGGCAGCCGGTTCAACGAGTCGGTGTGCTGATGGGATTGATACTGATAACCGCGTTGATAGCGGAAGGAGTCGCTCTATACAAATCGCACCAAAAGGATCTACTCCAAAGCCATCGGTTACTAAATCTCAGAGATGCATCCATGCCGATGGGCCTCTCAGAGTACATAGAGGCCATCGATCAGGTATTAACACAATCAAAGCAGCCATCTACGGCGGATGTTGTTTTAAAATTGGTATCCGTACTGCCGGATTCGGTTCAAATCGAGGAACTGCTGGTTGATTTGAAAAATTTACAGTTAACGCTGAAAGCAACAGTGGAGGCCCCTGACGTCGATCAATTTAAGCGCACACTGTCTAATATGACTGCTAATTTAAATCAGAACTTTAATCAGAGTCAACGTACGACATTGCGAGATATTATCTTTCAAGTTGGAAACAATCAAGACGACCGGGTACAGGCATCAACGTATCGAATTACTTTAAAGCTGGATTTTACATGAAGGATAGATTCAAGCGAAAATGGTTTATCGTTGGTTTGATCTGGTCGATCGCCTTGATCGCCACCATCTGGAATCATCACAAGGTTGATGCCATCATTGCAACCCGCATTGAAAACGAAATCGCCAGGAATGAATTTATATTCCATAGGCGGAAAGCATTCAAGTTAAATCAAATTCTTAACGTGCATTCAAAGCTGCACATGACGGTAGAATCGCTTCAAATCGGACTATTGACAGTCAAAAAGATTTTCCGAGACATGGTTTCGATGTTAGATCTCAAAGATATGAACATGATCACGCAATCGATACCGCGGGAAGCCGATAGTGTACCCGTGAATCTTTCATTCAGAGGGCCTTTCGAAAAGGGGGTAATTTTCTTATCGATTCTCAATGGCTATGCGTGTTTACCGGTCGATCATGTAAAAATTAATCTCGATAAAGAGAATGGTGAAGTTCAGGTGAATCTATCGATGCATTTTAGATTTAAACT
>JAHEHB010000296.1:0-3362 GCA_024644775.1 Deltaproteobacteria bacterium | reverse complement strand
ACTGTACAACCCAACCGGGAAGGCAACAGAACGTTAACTTTAAGCAAATTACAGCACCATGCAAATTAACCACAGACGAAAACGGCTCTACCTGGGTGGATGGTTCTTGGCGGGTATTCTCCTGCTTGGTTTGAATACCTTCAAGTTCATGTCTTTGAGTATGCAACCTCTGGTGGGGCCCTCGCCTGCAGTGAAAATGCTGCAAATCAAGCTCAACCAACTTGAGTCTATTTTATCAGGCATCCGGCAAAACTGGCAAAATAATATAGATCCGCGTATCCTTTTCGCCAAGTATTCCAACCAGCAATCTCAAACGGATCTGTTTATCCCCGAAATTTCGACACCCCAATCGACACCTGTCGAAAAACCGGAGGATTTGCCAAAATTAGCAGGCGTTTTACAGATCTTGGATGCCCAAGGGAAATTGCACCATGCAGCAGTTCTAAATGGAAAAACCTATTCGGAGAAAGACCGAATCGGCGTATATATCATAGAAAAGATCTCGACCAGAGGTATCCTGTTGACCCAAAAAGGCCAACACTGGCAGGTACCTTTGCCGAAAATTCATTTTTCAAAAGATTTGGGAAGCTAACTATAGAAGTAGGATGGAACGCATGAAAAAATATATCTCTTTGAGAATTCGGCCGACGAAAATCGTCTTTTTCGGGTTAATTGTGCTCATTGGTAGCTGCTGGGGATGCTCGATTCACCAACCCCGCACACCGGATGCAAAGGTTTTACGTCAGGTTCAGCCCGAAAAAAGTTTAATCCGAGCAAAGCGTTACAAGCCCCCCGGACCACCGCCTTTTACCGAAAAGATGGCGCCGGCGACTAAAAATCTTCAAAAAACGCCAAACCTTTATGGACTGTCGTTTAAAGATGCACCGCTGGGCCAGGTGATTTCTGCGATCACCAGAGATACCGACTACAATCTATCCATCGATTCAGATATAGAGCTTGACCGACCAATTACGGTTTACTCAAAAAGAGTGACCCTGGAAGAAGCGCTCAATATAATTGTCGTCAATGGTGCGGGATACGCATGGAGCATTGATGAAGGACTGCTTCGCATCAAACGGTTTGAGGAGCGGATCTACCATTTCGACTATTTGGATCTAACCGGCGAGACGGTAATAGATATCGGGGGAGATATGCTGGCTTCGGGTGTGGAGAGTTCCGGTGTGGTCGGTAAATACCAGGTCAAAGCCAAGAAACCTGAACAGTTTTCAGATGTGTGGGCGGCGGTGGAAGGGGCCTTAACCGGTTTAAAAACCGATGGAGGGAATCTTCAAATCAACCGCAACGCCGGTGTGATTTACATGGCAGATACCCCGCGAAAAGTCGCCACCATGGTAAAATTTTTAGACTCCCTCGTTCGATCTCTGCATCGTCAGGTATTCATCGAGGCCAAAATCATGCAAGTGTTCCTTAACGATAAACATCAATATGGGATTGACTGGACCAACTTGAATGCAGCATTCACTACCGGCTTGACGGGGTTTCCGGATATTTTCGAATTAGAATTCAACAGCGAAGGGCGTATCGCGAGAGGCAACGTGTCCCGTTTTGAAGCCGTCTTGGATTTCCTGCGAACACAAGGGGATGTGACCGTATTGGCCAATCCGCATATTTCGGTGATGAATCGTCAATCAGCCGTTTTTACGGTGGGCTTTCAGTTTCCGTACAGTGATATTGACGGCGTCGATCGTGACCTGGAAAGCGGGTTTGTCACTTACGGCACATCGATTAAGCGGGCCATTTTGGGATTGCAGCTCGGTATCACCACGCAGATTTCAGGCGACGGTATCGTTACCATGCATATAGCGCCGACGATTACACGTATCCAACGCGAACAGTTAGTGGAGGTGCCCACCCCCGGTTCAGCGCCTCAGGCGATCTCAAACCCGGTTATTGATCTTCAGGAACTGGCCACAACCGTGCGAGTTCGTGATGGCCACTCCTTCGTACTAGCGGGGCTGATAAGTAAAATGAGAAAATTAGATCAGGAGGGGCTGCCACTTTTCAGCGATCTGCCCTATATCGGGGCACTTTTCAAACGTATGGAAACATTGGAAGAAAATTCCGAGCTGGTCATCTTCCTCACCCCTTATGTAAAGGAAATACGGTAAGAGCGTGTTGAGTGTTTGGGGAAACCGTGTAAGGGGTCGATGTACTCGTTTAAACTGTTAAAGTTTTTTAAGATATTGGACGATTAACTTTAAAAATGAGTGGATATCGGCAGGTGTCTTAGGATTTATTGAAATTTTAAATGATGAAAAAAAGTAAAAATATAGGAGAATATTTTATGCAGCGTCTAAAAAGATTAAAAAAGAGTCAATCGGGTTTTACCCTGGTGGAGATCTCTATCGTTTTGGTAATCATCGGGTTATTGATCGGTGGCGTGTTGAAGGGCCAAGCCATGGTGCAGAATGCAAAGGTAAAACGAGTGGTTAAACAGGCGGATGAATTGCGTGCCGCCGTAATGACCTTTTACGACAAATACGGCGTGTATCCCGGTGATGAGGATTTCGTTCAGATCCCGCCCAATGGTGCAGATACTGAAGGGGACGCCAATGGTCAGATTGCGGGAGGCGCGGAGGAATTTGGGGCTTATCTGGACCTTCAACTCGCCGGACTGATTTCCGGTAGTTACAATGGTTCTTCGGATCTGCCCAGACATCCTTTTGGCGGCAATGTCACGCTTTACTGGGTCAACCCTCCCGGTAACACGACACCGCCTTCTCATTATTTCCGTTTTTACAATCTGCCTGCGGAAGTCTGTTTGGAAATCGATACCAAATATGATGACGGTATCAACAATACCGGCACTATAATTGGTAGCGCCGCCTATACGGCTGGGACCAACAGAGATCTTTACATGACGTTTTAGACATTTTTTACTACCGGAATCAACACAGAATGAGGAATCGTTCGAGGCAATTAATGACGTTTTCTGTTCTCATAAAATGAATTTACCCCGGAACCTGCGAAAATTAAGTGACCAGCGTGGATTTTCTTTAATTGAGATTGCCATCGTATTGGTGATTGTCGGGCTGTTGAGCGGCGGTGGAATTTCCCTGATGGGCATGCTCACCGAGCGCAAGGCCCGAAATGAATCTATTGATTATCTAAAACAAGCGCGAACGGCCCTCATTGCGTTCGCCGCCAATTCCGGTCGATTCCCCTGGGCAGATACGAACAGCGATGGAATCGAAGACAGTGGCGCGGCATCCGGAACCCTACCCTATTCAACACTACAGCTCAGTCCGTCCGACCCATACAAACGAGTTTTGGGGTATGCACTTCACGGCAGCCTGGGTACCAATCGAACCGCTAGCTGCTCGGCCTTACGTTCCGGGCTT
>JAHEHB010000295.1 GCA_024644775.1 Deltaproteobacteria bacterium | reverse complement strand
CAAGCAAGTCTTGAAAACGGGATTAAGTTCATCTCTGCCTCCGGCGGCTCTACCAATGCAGTACTTCATTTGATGGCGTGTGCTTCGCTAATGAACGTTCACTTGGACTTGAAAGAATTTGATCGTATTCAGGCATCCGTGCCGCTTGTGGGTAAGTACAAACCGTCCTCTGATTTTAATCTGAACGACCTTCATGAAGTGGGTGGCGTGCCGACCGTGCTAAAGGCAATTGCCGAATATCTCAATCCGGATTTGCCATTAGCTGCCATGGGAAGATCCCTCGGTGAGGCCATCGAATCCGCCATCAATCCGGATGGGCAAATCATAAGATCGGCATCCGATCCGTTATCGTTGGATGGATGTTTTTCAATTTTAACAGGGAACCTGGCACCCAAAGGCGCGGTGGTAAAGAAAAGTGGTGTGGATCCGAAAATGCTGGTTCACAAAGGGCCTGCCTACGTATTTGACTCGGAAGAAGATGTGAGGCAATTTCTTTTGGACAAGGAAGTGACCCCTGGATCTGTGCTGGTTGTTCGATACGAAGGACCCAAGGGCGGACCCGGAATGAGAGAACTTTCGATTCCAGCGGCCATGCTGGTGGGCATGGGGCTGCATACATCCGTTTCCATGGTCACCGACGGCCGATTTTCCGGTGCGACGAGAGGACCGTGCGTGGGTCATGTATGTCCGGAAGCTTGGGATGGAGGACCGATTGCCTTGGTTCAAGATGGCGATGAGATTGAAATTAATGTTCCTGAAAACCGGATTCAATTGCTAATTTCCGAAGATGCACTTCGCAGCAGACAACGGAAAGGAGTGAATCGGCCGGATCACCCAGCACCCGGAATGCTTGCGGCGTATCGTAATACGGTCGGCGGTGCAGACACCGGTGCTGTTTGGATATAAGGTTTTTTTTCCTTGTTTTTAGCGGGTAAAATTGCCAAAAAAAGGGTTTCATGATATAAAACAAACTTGAGCAAACGCGTAACAGAAAACACAAAAGGGGTGCGATACGAATCGCAACCCCTTGAATTTGCTGGTACGCCTGAAGGGATTCGAACCCCTGACCTACGGATTAGAAGTCCGTTGCTCTATCCAGCTGAGCTACAGGCGCATACGTGAATTATTTAGCACATGTGTGATTTGATGTCTATACAAAACGATTTTTTGCTTCGATAAGCGACACAATAGTGACTTAAAATGACAAAATACCGTAAAACTCGGACTGCCAAGCGAGTCGACGAGGTGCCCGAGATCAAAAAGAAAGATACGGCAGCGACCATTAAGCAATCTTCTGATAAAGCGCTTATTAAATTTGATCCGCTGCAGCGGTATCTGATGGAGATCAGCAAACACAGCCTTCTCACCAGGGAAGAGGAAACTGAGCTTGCAAAGCGTGTCCGAGAGTATGGCGACAAGGACGCCGCATATACCTTGGTCACTTCAAATCTCCGGTTGGTTGTAAAAATTGCTTTGGAATTTCAGAGAGTTTGGATGCAGAATCTTTTGGATCTGATTCAGGAAGGCAATATCGGACTCATGCAGGCGGTCGTAAAATTCGATCCCTATAAAAACGTCAAATTCTCGTACTACGCCTCCTTTTGGATCAAGGCCTATATCCTCAAGTTCATCATGGACAATTGGCGGTTGGTAAAAATCGGTACAACCCAGGGTCAACGGAAACTTTTCTTTAAACTAAAAAAGGAAAAGCAAAAATTGAGAGAGCAAGGGTTTGATCCGAAACCAAAATTGCTTTCTGAGAGACTCGGTGTATCTGAACAAGAAATAGTCGATATGGACCAGCGGCTCGATGGTTGGGACGTTTCATTAGATGCCCCTTTGAAGGACGACTCGGATACCGAGCGGATCGAATTTTTAAGCACTGAATCTGAATCGGCAGAAGATCAGGTGGCCAAGAAGGAAATGGAGACACTGCTGCATAACAAGATCTCTGAATTCAGAAAGAAAATGACCAAAAGGGAGTTGGAAATATTTGATCTTCGAATATTCTCAGACAATCCGGTTACCTTACAAGAGATTGGTGATCGTTATGGAATATCCAGGGAACGCGTACGCCAGATTGAAAAAAACGTCATTAAAAAAATGAGAGAATTTTTCAAACGTGAAATTCCTGATTTCCGTTCTTACACCGACGGTGGTGCCATCGGATGACCCTCAGAAGAATTGCCGTTTCCCGAAATACAGCACATAGGATGCGACTCAAATGAAATACCGTCTAATTTTTTTGGCCATTCAAATAATGGTCGTAGTCAATCCCGGCTGTCAATATGACAAGCAGGCGGCACAGATTAGGAAAACAAATAACCCTGTCGTAACGGCAACCACCGTTGAGGCCGCTGCGAGCCCCTATTATTATTACCTCGAATCGCAACTCTCTCAAAGACAAGGGAAAATCGATCAGGCGATACGTTATCTCAACGACGCCATTGAAAAAGACCCGATATCATCCTTTCTGAAGAAAGAATTGGCACAACTCTATTTCCAGCTGAAAGAGAATCAGAAAGCACTGGATGTTGTTGATGGGTTGTTAAATGAAGATCCAAATAATGTGGAAACGCTCATTTTATCCGGGAGAATCAAGCAATCTCTAAAGCAGGTGCCCGATGCAATCGAGACGTACGAAAAGATTATATCCATCGATCCTGACCGCGAAAACATCTATGTTATCCTTGGTAGATTGTATTTTGATGCCAAAGACTACACCAATGCCCTTCGGGTCTATTCACGACTGGTCGATCGTTTTGCAGCTTCCTATGTCGGATACTACTATCTGGGAAAGATTTATGCTGAGCAGGAAAAATACGAGGAAGCTGAAAAGGCGTTTCAAAAGACGCTGGCGTTACAACCCGAACTGGAAGAACCTCAATCTGAGCTCATAGACCTTTATAAGAAAACAGGCTTGGAGCAAAAGGTTATCCAGATTTACAAAGATATACTTGAAAGAGATCCGGGGAATCCGAGCGCCAATATGGAGCTGGGTTATTACTATTATAAAATTGGGGAAACAGATACCGCAGAGGCACTTTTGAAAAATCTGGGTGAGAGGAGTCAAACCGACATCAAAGTGATTCAACAGCTCGTGCGGCTTTATCTCAATCCCAAGAAATACGATACCGCGATCGTCGTTCTTCAACAGATGCTCAAAGGCGCCCCTGAAAGTCCGGATCTGAATTATTTTGTCGGGGTTACCTACAGCGGATTAGATGAGAAAGACAAAGCGCTTTCACATTTTTTAAAGGTCGCAGAAGGGTCCCGGTTCTATCCGGATGCGGTCGTGCACATTGCATTTTTATACCAGGAACGAGGCAATACACAAACGGCTATCGAATTTCTAAATGACGTGCGAGAGAAGCTACCGAAAGATCCGGACATTCCGCTTTATCTGGGTTCCTTTTATGAAGAATTGGAAGAATTCGAAAAGGCAATTACGGTTATCAAACAAGGGCTTGGAATCGACCCGAAACATGTCCGGCTTCATTTTCGATTGGGCATTGTCTATGACAAATGGGGCAGAAAAGATGATTCCATCGAAACCATGAAAAGAGTCATCGATCTCGATCCGAAGAATGCCAATGCACTCAATTATCTCGGATATACGTATGCGGACATGGGTAAGAATCTCGACGAAGCCGAACAGCTCATAAGAAAAGCATTAACCTACAAACCCGATGATGGCTATATCACCGATAGTCTCGGATGGGTTTTCTTTAAGAAAGGGCATTATCAAAAAGCGATCGAACTGCTTGAAAAAGCGGTTCGCCTTGTACCCGATGATCCGATAATACTGGAACATTTAGGTGATGCATACCAAAAGGTAGACGACAAAGAAAAAGCGCTTGAGTACTATCAAAGATCCTTGAAACTTAAAAAAAAAGATAAAGAGAAAGATGATATTAAAAAGAAGATTCAGTCCTTGAACGAGAAAGGGTTCTGAATCCCTATGAGTTTTCGTTACCTCTTTGTTCTGCTGATCACCCTCTCATATTTCAATGCCTGCAGCCCCATCGTTTCCAAAAGCCCATCGATGCCGGATGATCTTCCCGCCCCCCAAGATGTGTCCCTGTCTTTAGCCCAAATCAATAAATCGCTGGAATCATTTAAAGGGACCGGAAAATTGCAGCTTTTAAGAGACGGTAGATCCTATCACGGGCGGGTTGCTTGGGTTGGCTCATTTTCCGATAAATTGCGCGTGGAATTAATGGGTGCTCCCGGGCAGCCAAAAACAGGGTTTTCCAGCGACGGTGAGTGGTTATACTACTATGATCTTCGTAATGATAAACATCCCGTAAAGAAAATATCATCAAAAGATTCAAGTCTGAAGCGGTTCGTATCTATTGCCATCACCACTCGCGATGTGGTTTCTCTGCTGTCCGGGCGTGTACCGGACTATCGTTATCAATCGCTCAAAGTGCAGCGGCGAAAACCAGAACAGGGGATTGTGTTGATTCGTAAAAAGAAATGGCGGATGGGAACTCAAAGAATCTATTTTGGTCCTGATAAGCGAATCGTCGAGAAAATCGAGGTTTTTAAAGGGAATCGAATCGTCTACCGGGCGGAGTTTCGGCGAATGCGATCGTTTAATAAATACCGTGTACCGATGCAACTTGTGATTTCAAATGACAATGGGGATGGTTTTCAACTTGACATCGAAAGATACTGGGCAAATGTTTCGGTATCTCCTGATATGTTTATCTTAAACCCACCGGTACGGTAATATAATTCAGTGAGCGGTCGTCGAAATATCTGCTTTGTGGCCGAACGTACCTTGGGCAAGCTTACAAAGTGGTTGCGTATCCTCGGTTTCGATACGATTTGCGAAGGGGAATCTCAAAGTACGGAACCATACGATCCGAATCGAATACGGCTGACTCGCACACACCGCGTATACGAAAAACGGGGTGAGGAACCGCAAATATTTATTACCTCCGATCATTATTGGGAGCAGGTGAAGCAAGTGACAAACGAGCTTGGGATTGCACGGGATGATGTTACACTGTTTACTCGCTGCATCCGGTGTAACAATCCTGTTTGTCGGATTGATAAGGAAGCCGTACTGGGAAAAGTTCCGGACTATATATGGGAAACTCAAAATATATTTTGGACATGTCAGCGTTGTCGTCGGATATACTGGTCAGGAAGTCATATAAATCAAAGCAAGGAACGGATCGAACGAATCTTTCGTAATTAGATATGGAATCCCAACGGTATGTTATTGCCCTGGAAGCGCGGTTAAAAGGGTGTAAAAATGTATTAACTTTGGGGGTTCGCGCAAATTATACAGATTATCTGCCGGCGGAAAAAGACCTGTTGAGATGTGCCGAAAAGATTTATTATCCAACCACATTCTATGCAGATCTTTTCGACATCATGGGGAAGCGGACTTTTCCCAGCTATCATACCTACAAATGCGTTCAAGATAAAATCAAGCAAACCACCTTATTCAATTTGCTGGACATCCCACACCCAAGGACCCGGGTCTTCTATGGAAAACACCAAAAAACCGAAATAACAAATTACTTCGACTTCCCATTCATGGGGAAGATCCCAAGAGGTTCAGCGAGAGGAAAGGGGGTCTATTTGATAAAAAATAAACAGGATCTCGATGCATTTTGTCACCTTCCAACGCCGGCTTATATCCAAGAATATTTTACAATCGATCGGGATATTCGAGTGGTTGTTATCGGTAACAAAATCGTTCACGCCTATTGGCGCATTTCACCAACGGGAGAATTTCGAAGCAATGTCTCCGTCGGCGCCACCATTTCCTTGGATCCTGTTCCCCCGCAAGCCTTGGACCTTGCGCTTCACACGGCCCGAATATGTCGATGGGATGACGTCGGCATCGATATTTGTAAACACAGAGAGCGGTTCTTTATTCTGGAGGCCAATATGAAATACGGCAAAGAAGGTTTTCGGACCGCGGGAATCGACTATAATACATTGATGGAGGATCTTATTGAAAATGGAGAAATCTAGTGATACCTCCCTGAGCAAATTATGTAAAATATTAAACCATCGTGAGTCGGAAATCTTGTCTTCTTTTGCCACCTTCAGCCACCGTGCTGTGAGGCGTAGGGGTGAAAAAGTCTTGGAAGCCGGATACCGGCAGGCGTTTTCCGTGGATGCCGATCGAATTCTTCATTCACGGGCCTACACACGGTATATCGATAAAACACAAGTATTCTATCTAATAAAAAACGATCACATCACCCACCGTGTACTTCATGTGCAGTTGGTATCCAAAATTGCGAGAACCATCGGCCGTTTTTTAGGGCTCAACGAAGATCTCATTGAAGCCATCGCATTGGGACACGATATCGGACACGCTCCTTTCGGACACGATGGGGAACGAATGTTATCCGAGATTTGCAGATCTTATGATATCGGATATTTTCATCATAACATTCAAAGTGTCCAGTTTTTAGACCGGGTGGAGCGAAAAGGAAGTGGGTGGAATCTGTGTTTACAGACGCTGGATGGCATCCTGTGTCATGATGGAGAAATCCATAATAAGATGCTCGAACCAAAAAAAGACAAGACATTTGAGATACTCGAAAAAGAGGTCCAAGACAAAATTTTTAAACCGGAAACAACGCTTATCCCCATGACAATGGAAGGATGCGTCGTGCGAATGGCCGACACCATCGCCTACATCGGAAGAGATATCGAGGATGCGATTCGGCTCAACATGATTCAACGATCCGAATTACCCAAGGAAACGGTTCAAGTGCTTGGGAACACAAATGGCACCATTGTGTTCAACCTGGTTACCGATATCATACAAAACAGTTACCGGCAGTGTTACGTCGCCTTTAGCGCGAAAGTATCCCAGGCCCTAAAGCAACTAAAGGACTTTAATTTGAAACGTATCTATCTGAACCCCTATATCAAGCGTGACCTGGATACGATACGGCATCTATTCAAGCGGTTGTTTGAGAGATACCTGGAGGATATTGAAAAGGATAACCACGAATCGGTCATCTTTCGTGGCTTTCTGTCTGAGATGTCTGAAGATTACACCAAACGTCAT
>JAHEHB010000294.1 GCA_024644775.1 Deltaproteobacteria bacterium | reverse complement strand
AATTCGAGCGCTGAAGTAAGCAAATCCGCTGCTTTTTTGGAAACCTGCTTTTCTGTCGGATTACCGGATGCGACAGAAAAATAGGGAACCGCGATGGGTATTTTTTTTAGAAAGGGATTGCTGATATCAATGTAGTCATAATCTGCTGAGTATACCGAGGATGCAAAACAACATACACCGACCCATGCAATATAGATGAACCTAACCCCGATACGCCAAAACCCCATACGGTTTAATCCACACAGCGCACGAAAAGGGAATTCAAATAAGACCCGATTATTTTTTTGTGTTCTTCGTAAACTTCGCGGTAAAAAATACCCTGGTATTAAAGACAACAATTCACCTATCAATCGATTATTCAAATAGGATACCATTTCGAATATCAGCCTCTCCCCCGTTGCAGACCAGATGGTGTAAAGACCAACCCCACATTGTAAAACGGTCGTAAATATCCCTTTGGTAATGGGGGAAGTGGATTCGACTTCTGAATGGCCTTAAACGCAGAATCGTCAAAATAGCTGTTTCCCGATTTTTTCTCAAACCAAATATCTCGAATCTCCCCACTCGGCAGAATTTTTATTACTAGAATCGCTTCAAGATCGCTACGCCCCCCCGTCAACTGTTCTGAGAAAGCCCATTTTTTTTCAATATGATAGGCGATTTGAAATCGATAAAGATCGATCTGCTCCAGTACTTGTCTGCCCGCTGCTCCCAGCCTTCCCGGAATACCTGTTCCCCGTTCTGTCCCCCCGAATCCTGCACCGGAACCCTGTTTTGGCGCCTCTGTTACTTTTGTTGAGCCTTGCTGTCGGGCTTCTTTTTTCAGGCGTTCAATCGCATCGGTAACCGTTTTGGGTCTTTCGCGAACGCTTTTCTTTTCGATTCGTTTGATGGCTCTTTTAATGACTTGTGAGGAACGAAACGTTTTTTTCTTTAGAGACGTTTTTACTTTCTTTTTCTTCGGTGATATGGAAATCGTATTCGGTGATGGCGGTGATTCTTCGGGAGAAACCATCGAAACGGGTGCGTTCTCCGATTGTTTTTCCGACGGCTCTGCCTGCTTTTCCGGAGTGGAAACCTGTACTTCAGCCGGTTTCGCTTCTTTGACCGTTTCTTCTGGAATCTCCGGTTTCGGTTCGGATGCTTCAGGTTTTTCAATCACAGGCTGCCCCGAGCCCGGGCTGACATCCTGCTTCGGAAGGGATACCATACTGACGTTGATAACAGAAGGGGTATACCGTTTTGCAGGCAACAATTGGCTGGGGGAAAGGATTAGAATGATAAAAAAAATAGCGTGTCCCACAGCAGAAACAGCAAACATTCTAATCGTTTTTTTTGAGCCGTTCTCCGCCCCTTGCGATCGGTAAGCGGGAACAAGGGTCTGTCTCTTCATTAGCGCTTTGCTTTTACCTCTTTCTCATCCAAATCGGGGTTCAACGG
Source organism: Deltaproteobacteria bacterium (assembly GCA_024644775.1). The sequence continues at coordinate 5,621 of JAHEHB010000294.1, read as the reverse complement.
TATTGTTACCATTCCCAGTTTCTCAACGCCAGCGCCCTTGATTTCGGACATTACCTGAACGACCATTCCATATTCGATTTCTTTATCGGCTCGGAAATAAACGTCACGATTTGAACGACCCTCAAGAACTTTGACGAGTTTATCCTGTAAGAACCCAATCGTGACTTGAAAGTCATTTATGAAAATTTGATTATTTCTATTTATTGTGATAATCAGTGGCTCTTCGTCTGATACAAGCGGTTTGGAGGTGGCTTCCGGTAAGGAAACATCGATGCCCTGCACCATCATCGGAGCGGTAACCATAAAGATGATCAGTAACACTAACATTACATCAACAAAGGGTGTCACGTTAATATCAGACAGGAGACTGTCATTGTTGCCGCCATTTGTCATTGCTTGCTCCCCTCGACCCGCAAGAGGTCTCGTTCGATAATATTCAAGAAGTCAGCAGAAAAACTTTGCAGTTCTGACTCTATTGTTCGAATCTTTTGCGAAAAATAGTTAAAAGCAATGACAGCGGGTATGGCAACCGCAAGCCCTGCGGCCGTTGCAATAAGGGCTTCTGAAATTCCGGGAGCCACAACGGCAAGATTCGCAGAACCCCTGAGTCCGATACCATGAAACGAGCTCATAATACCCCATACGGTTCCAAACAAACCAATAAACGGCGTGGTATTGCCGGTGGTAGCGAGAAAGGGCACCATTTGGATCATCCGGGTCGTTTCAGTAGTGATCGCCCGGCGTAATGCTCGTTTCACGTTGTCGGTACTGGCAAAGTGAGCATTGGGGTAACCGACGTCCTCGGTGCTGTGTTGCGCGGATTGGGTTGTGATGGGGTATCCGGATTGGCTTAATTTTTTGAGCTCCACATATCCGATTCGAAATATCCTGGCTAGAGGGCTGCCGTTGAGTTGTTTGGCTTTGGTGAACGCAGCGGAAAGATCTCGAGTTCTCCAAAAAAACTCGGTAAAAAAAGCAGATTCTTTAAATGCGCGTCTTAAGTATCTGAATTTAATTAAAATAATTGTCCATGACGTTATTGAAAAAAAGAGCAGTAAAAACAGTACAAACTGAACCATTAGACTGGCATTTCGGATCATGCCAATAATATCAATATCTTGGGGACCCATTCAGGAACTCCGATTTAAGTAGTTAAGTAATGTTGTTTCGAAAATTATACACTTACCGGTTGTTTTTAAGTATGATAAACTATAACGAAAAGGCTTATATGTCAAGGATTTTGGAAGATTTCACTATTTTTAACGTTTGGCGATTGCTTTTCAGTCGATGCGCCACTCGATTTCATTTGAAAGACGGAAAATTACCGCGAAAGGTATACGGGTATGCTCATGATACACGATTCGATGCTTCAGTCTTTTAAGGAGGACAAATGAATTGGCTTACGGGTAACTTTAAATCCTGTTTGGGCAAAAAGCTAATGATGGCGATAACAGGGTTTTGCTTCTGCGGATTTCTGATGGTCCACCTTGCCGGGAATGTGACGATCTACAGAGGAGGGGATGCCTTTAACGCCTATGCTGCAAAACTTCATTCACTGGGCGTAATTCTAAAAATTGCGGAAGCCGGGCTTGTCTTTTTTGCGATTATTCACATCGCAATCGGTATACTCCTTTTTTTTGAAAATCTCCGGGCGCGTCCTGTTCGATATTGTGTCAAAAAGACGGCGGGTGGACAAACCATCGGCGCAGCGACCATGCCCTATACAGGGATACTGATGCTGGTGTTTGTGATCTTTCATCTATATAATTTTACGTTTGTTGACAAATCCGATATCTCTATTTTTGAAATCGTCAGCGAGAAGTTTACAACCCCGCTGTACGTCGTCTTCTATGTCGCAGGCATGATAACGGTTGCCGTGCACGTGAGTCATGGCCTGTGGAGCGCATTCCAAACGATCGGAGCCAACCATCCAAAATATACGCCCTTTTTGAAAACAGCGAGTATTTTATTCAGCGTGTTGATCGGATGCGGCTTTGGAACGCTGCCAATTTACATTTCGCTGATATCATAGAAAGGAAACTGTATGCTGCTTGACGGAAAAGCACCGGGTGGGGCGCTCCCCGAAAAATGGGATAACCATCGCTTTGAACTCAAACTCGTTACCCCTGCCAACAAGCGAAGATATCACATTATTGTGGTGGGTACCGGTCTTGCGGGAAGCGCTGCATCCGCTTCTTTGGCTGAATTAGGATACAATGTTCACACGTTCTGTATCCATGACAGTCCACGTCGGGCGCACAGTATTGCAGCTCAAGGTGGGATCAATGCTGCAAAAAATTATTCAAATGACGGCGACAGCATCTGGCGTCTTTTTTACGACACCATCAAAGGCGGAGACTTCAGGGCTCGAGAGGCCAATGTCTATCGTCTCGCCCAACTCAGCAGCAATATTATCGATCAGTGCGTGGCCCAAGGGGTGCCTTTTGCCAGGGATTACGGTGGCCTTCTCGCGAATCGCTCGTTTGGGGGAGCACAGGTTTCAAGAACGTTTTATGCCAGAGGGCAAACCGGTCAGCAATTATTACTGGGGGCTTACAGCGCGCTTATGCGCCAGGTGGCTGCGGGGAAAGTCACACTGTTTCCCCGCAGGGAAATGTTGGATCTGGTCGTGATCCATGAGCGGGTTAGAGGCATTATTGTTCGAAACCTTGTTACCGGCGAGATGGAATCTCATACGGCAGATGCAGTGATCTTGGCCACGGGCGGTTATAGCAATGTGTATTATCTGTCCACAAACGCCATGGCCTCGAATGTGAGCGCTATTTTCAGAGCATACAAAAAAGGAGCCTTTTTTGCCAATCCGTGCTTCACACAAATCCATCCAACGTGCATACCGGTTCATGGTACCTATCAATCCAAACTGACCTTGATGAGTGAAAGCTTACGAAACGATGGGCGGGTTTGGGTTCCGAAAACTCCGGGTGACAAAAGATCGCCTAACCAAATTCCGGAGTCCGAAAGAGACTACTATCTTGAACGAAAATATCCCAGTTTTGGCAATTTGGTTCCACGGGATGTCGCTTCCCGCAGTGCCAAAGAACAGTGTGACATGGGAAAAGGCGTGGGGGAGACAAGCCTTGCTGTCTTTTTAGATTTTGCAGACGCCATCAAACAAGACGGAAAAGGTCTAATCGAACAAAAATATAGCAATCTGTTTCAGATGTATGAAAAAATAACCGCTGAAAATCCCTATGAAACGCCGATGATGATTTATCCGGCAGTGCACTATACCATGGGGGGATTGTGGGTCGATTATAATTTGATGAGTAACCTGCCGGGCCTTTTCGTATTGGGGGAAGCCAATTTCTCGGATCACGGTGCGAATCGGCTCGGTGCCAGCGCCCTGATGCAAGGATTGGCAGACGGTTATTTCATAATTCCCTATACAATCGGTGGATATCTTGCAGGAAACACGTTCCCTGAGATTACCTCTGATCACCCTGAATTTAAACAAACGATGCTATGGGCGATGTCGCGTATCGAAAGGCTTCTTTCTGTTCAGGGGAATCGAACGGTGGACGAATTTCACAGGGAACTTGGAAATATTATGTGGGAATATTGCGGGATGTCCCGAAATGACGGCGGTCTTCGGAAAGCACATACCATGATCCGAGAATTACGGGAACAATTCTGGCAAAATGTAGTCGTACCCGGTTCTCCAAAAGACTTCAACCAGAGCCTAGAGAGAGCGGATCGTGTCGCCGATTTTCTAGAATTCGGCGAATTGATGATAACCGACGCGTTGGATCGAAGAGAATCCTGCGGCGGACATTTCAATGAGGCATATCAAACGGTGGATAACGAAGCAATGCGAGACGATGAGAAATTTTGTTTGGTCTCAGCGTGGGAATATAAAGGAGACGATAAAAAACCGGAATTTCACAAGGAAACACTAACATTCGATCATGTTGATTTAGCCCAGAGGAGTTATAAGTGACAAAATCGCTAAATCTGACGTTAAAAATCTGGCGTCAAAAAGGACCCAACGATAAAGGACACCTCGAGACCTACGCTGCCAAAGACATATCGATTGATATGTCTTTTCTGGAAATGTTAGATGTTATTAACGACAAACTCACGCTTGAAGGAAAAGAGCCGATTGCTTTTGACCATGACTGCAGAGAGGGAATTTGTGGTTCCTGCGGCGCCATGGTAAACGGCCTGGCGCACGGTCCACAGAGAGGTACCAATCTTTGCCAGCTTCATATGAGACACTTTGAAGATGGTGATACCATTGTGATTGAGCCGTGGCGATCCAGGGCATTTAAGGTTATAAAGGATCTCGTTGTGGACCGAAGTGCCTTTGATGAAATCATCACGGCCGGTGGCTATGTCTCCGTAAACACCGGCGGAGCGTCGGATGCAAACGCAATTCCCGTTTCCAAAGAATGCTCGGACCTGGCGATGGATGCAGCGGCCTGTGTCGGGTGTGGCGCCTGTGTCGCCGCCTGCCCGAACGGTTCCGCCATGCTTTTTGTGGGCGCAAAAATATCCCAACTGGCACTGCTTCCCCAAGGAAGACCGGAAGCTGCAAAACGCGCCCTTGAGATGGTAAAAAAAATGGATGCGTTGGGATTTGGTAATTGTACGAATATCACCGAATGCGAAGCACAATGTCCAAAGGAAATCTCCATCACGAACATCGCACGTTTGAATCGTGAATTTTTTAAGGCAGCCTTTGTTTCAAGTGAAAGGTGACGCTGCATCGGATCATGTTCGATTTTTCCCAAATGAAACCTGATAAAACCAAATGAAACTGATAAAATCTGATGAAATCTGATATGTAACACGGGGAATGTATCTAGTTTACTGCCAGGAAGGAGGCCACGATGAAAGTCGGTGTACTAAAAGAAATTAAGATAAAAGAGCATAGGGTTTCCATGACACCGGGAGGCGTTGAACAATTGGTATCTCATGACCACAGTGTCCAGATCGAAACAGGTGCGGGAGACGGCTCCGGCTATACTGATGAAGATTATAAGAAGGCGGGGGCAATCATTGGGGATTGTCCGGAAGAAATTTACGGTAATAACGATATGGTAATGAAAGTCAAGGAGCCGTTACCCGATGAATATGCATTGATTCGCAAAGATCAAATTCTGTTTACGTATTTTCATTTTGCTGCATCGTTAGAGCTAACCAGAGCCATTATTGCATCCGGGTGTACGGCGGTTGCTTATGAGACCGTCGAAAAAAGTGACGGTTCGTTGCCGTTGCTGACGCCAATGAGTGAAATTGCCGGACGCATGTCCATCCAGGAGGGCGCAAAATATCTTGAAAAAACCTACGGCGGAAAAGGTATTTTGTTGAGTGGCGTTCCCGGGGTGAACCCGGGTACCGTGGTGATTATTGGAGGGGGTGTCGTGGGTACCAATGCTGCCAGAATCGCATGTGGACTTGGCGCAAAAGTTTATCTGCTAGATACGAATCTTCAGCGTCTCCGGTATCTATCCGAAGTTATGCCGGGAAATTGTTTTCCACTCATGTCCAGTCCGGAAACCGTCCGAAGCCTGTTGAAACAAGCCGACCTCGTCGTAGGAGCGGTTCTCATCCCGGGTGCCAGAGCACCTAAACTCATCACACGGGAAATGCTGACACTG
>JAHEHB010000293.1 GCA_024644775.1 Deltaproteobacteria bacterium | reverse complement strand
AGGAAGTGAACTGGCTCCAAACGGTTCCCAACAAAGGTTGGTTCTGCCTGTTGCGTCTTTATAGCCCGACGGAGGCTTGGTTCGACAAAACTTGGCGGCCTGGTGAGATTGAGTTGGTGAATTGACACCAAGGCATGCCAACTAAGCGGTTAAACCCGAGCGGCGGATCGTGCGAAAATTTGGATCGATGGTTCTTGGCCGCCGCCGGGTTAACCGAAACGAATTAGGGTGAACACTTCGACGATTAATCCAGATTCCAAACGGCGTTCCTCAATTGCCCTAATAGCAAACGTTAACCTGATAGGATGATCAGTCAGAAAGCGTGGATTGGTATTTACAGTCCACTCTTTTCTAATTTTGGTCTGTCATACCAGATATTGGGGTAGTGGATTCGGGTGCAAAACCGACGATTTCTCCAACTAGTCTTAGGTTTTTCATGCTTCCAAAAACCAAGGATATCCATTTGAAACATCAGGTGGGCTTCAGTTTAGGAAGAACCAAAATTTTTTATCTAAAAATATCCATCGGTATCTTCTATTCAAAACTTCGAAATCTAAACATGTCTTAATTTTGAAGTATTTTACAATCCGATATCATTGGCTTCAGCGAAATTTAAAAGAAGCTGATCGTCCTCGCCGTTAGTCTAAGTCAGAAGCAGTTGTTTTAGTACAACAATGATTGCCTGATTGAATCAACTCCATTGTGTGTTTCCTGCAAAATCAAATCTCGTCTTTTATACCTTAGATGAATATCCAACGTTTCTTGCCCAGTTGCCTTCGTATCCTATTGGTATGTTTTTCAGTTGCAGCTGCCAGGGCTTGCAAAGTTTTTTTGAAATCCTGCGAATCTCCCACGAAAACCTCAAAATACCCCCGTTCCAACATACCTGTTTCAATATCCAGCGCTGTCGACAGCGCATCTTTAATGGATATTTTCCCGTTTACCGCCTCGATCAGTTTCTTTTCCAGATAATCCAATGAGACTTGGAATACATTCAGATCGAATCGATCCTCATCAATCTTAACAGAAAGATCATTACTGGCCGCAAGGTGCTGAATCAACCGCGAGTGATGAATTTCTTCATTGGCTAATTCACGCCAAAAATCTCTATGCGGTGGAAATCTTTCTGCATACGCCTGGTATAATCTCGCCACGGCCTCTTCGTTTTCGGCCATTAATTCCAGAATGCTCTTTTTCTCATGCGTAGGGTTCATCGATTTTCCTCACAGTCCCCAGCCATCAATTGTTTTCATCTTTCAAAGCCTTGATTAACGCGGTCTCGGATTTCTTGCCCCAAATACCATCCAGACGCCCCGCGTTATAACCCAAATCCTATAATCTCTTTTGAACTCGATATACTGCCCCTCGACGGTTTTCTGCTGCATATATACTGATGCGTACAAAGACAAAGTTAACACTACAAACCAAGTAATCGCAAGGATTTTTAAGACGTACCGTTCGGGCGGCATTGTTTTCTTTCCGCTCAAGTGCATTACCAGTGTTTACCGGTAAAACGAATTGTAGCGGTGTTGATCGTATAGTCACCTTAGATCAGCGTACATGAAAAAAAGAAGATATGTATAGTATATCACAAATTAGCGCTTGTTACGGATTTTCTCAACTAACATGCACCCGGCTGATATTTGGCTTTCCGGCATACTCCCGCTCATTGATCAGTTTTACAATCCCCTCGCGGCGGTCGGTCACTTTCACATTTGTATCTTTCTTCATTTTATTGACTCATCCTTTTCCCGGAATACCGTAAGTACTCCATTTTCATATTTATAGGTCGCATCATACACCTCATGTTTTGCGACCTCCGGGAATTCTATCGACATTCCATCCGGAATACGGATCACGGTGATATCCGGTTCATGGTTCAGAGCATCAGGTGTGGGGACACCAAAAACACGAACACTTTCAATTCGATTTTCCGGTGTAATTTCACCCGTATGCTGAACAGCAGGGCCTTCGGCCAGAATAGCGCCTTCCCGGACAAAAACAGGAACACGATTCAGGGGAACTTGCAGGTCAAGAATACAACCGCCTTCCCTGCGGTCTCCGGTGAAATAATCATACCATCCACCCTCGGTGAGATAGAGCGAAACATGACCGCCGGGCTGAAGAACCGGGGCGACCAGCAGGTGGTCACCCAGTAGGTACTGTAGCTCAAATCCCCAGGCACGGGGGTCTTCAGGAAAAGCCAGCGACATACCCCGCATAACGGGTAACCCTGAGATTGTTGCCTCACAGACCTGCCGCTGAAGATAGGGCAACAGGCGGTAGCGCAAAGCCAGCCATTCTTTAACGATTTGCTCGGCCTCGTCACCAAAATGCCACGGTTCCCGGGGACCAATGCCATGAATTCGGCAAAAGGGACCGAGCACGCCGGCCTGCATCCAGCGAACATACAACTCAGGATCGGGAGGTCCTCCATAAAAACCGCCAATATCATGAGAGTAGAACGGTGCCCCCGTGAATCCCCAACTCTGACCCCCAAGAATTGATCCTGCAAGTCCATTCCATGAAGCCTGCGGGTCTCCTCCCCACTGTATGGGAAACCGCTGGGAACCGGCCCAACCGCTTCGGGACCAAATCATTCCCAAACCGAAATGGTCTTCTGAAGCCTCAAAGCAGATTTTATTATACAATAAGGGCAGTGCGTTATGAAACCTGATACCGGAATCACCATTGGATGCATAAGCATCTTCGGGAGTTTGCTCACCAAAATCAACCTTGAAAACATCCACACCCATTTTATGCAGCCGGATGTGCTGGTCATACCACCACTTAGCTGCTTCTGGAACGGTAAAATCAAAAATACCGGATTTGGGCAGCGGGGTTAATACCTTTCCGAAGGGTGAAAGATCGAATTCGTATGTGTAAGTCTCTCCTTTTTTGGTTTTTAGGAACCAGCCTTTTTCATCAAATTCTTTAAATTTCGGATGTTCAATTGAGCAGATCGGGTATTCCCAGACACAGAGTTTCATGTTCAGATCATGCATGATATCGATAAATTTCTCTGGCTCGGGATAGCGTGACGCATCGAATTCAAAATAAAAACGGGTGTCGGTGTCCTGCCATGCACGACCGTCCAGCGAATAGACATCACAGGGAATCTTGCGGTCACGAATCGTATGCGCCACTTCTTCTGCTTCTTCAAAGGTTTTGTAATACGCACGTGAAATCCAGTTACCCAGGCTCCATAGCGGTACATTTTTAGTCCGTCCGGTAATATCTGTATAGCGATGTATGATCTCCTGCGGCGTATCGCCCGCAATCAAAAACAGATCCAGAATCTCATCTTCCACAAAGGCGGCATAGCTCCAGTTTGACCACTGGGGATACCCTGCCCCGTGAGTCACCCGGGACGTTGTGTGAATAAAGACACCATAGCCACCGGTTCCTTTTTCATCATGACTTCCCGAAGGGGTCCAACAAAAAGGAGCGTTCTTATAGCAGACCTCGGAATTAACACCCAATGCATCCTCAGCCCAGCACACCAGTTTCTGGCCCCGTTTATTCAAAGAACCGTATTTTTCTCCAAATCCGTACATGGGTGCTCCGGGTTGCAGGGCAACGGAAAAGAACCAGCCTTCTTTGGTTCTGGCAAATGGAGGAATGCGGAACCTGTGGACAAAATGGCCGTCCGGAGAAGGCTGGATCACGGTGCGATCATTGTGTATAAAAGAAAAACAAAAAGGTTCTCGTGGCTCGTCTCCGTCCGGTGTGCCCGGATCCAGAATCAGTTTTCCTGCTCCGCAGCAGATGATGTGACTCCCGTCTTTATAGCAATACTGGATCTTTTTTCCGGCGGGTTTGCCCACAATAATCGGATAGGAATTAACCTCGGCGTCACCCAGACGCAGGCGAACAATATCCTCATCCCAGAAACTTAAATTCAGGGTACCGGCATCGGTCTTAAAAAGAACCCTGTCCTCCAGGGTTCGAAAATGCTTAAGGCCAGTCAAAGCCTTTAGTTTATGGATATCCATGAACCGTATTACTCCTGTGCATAGCGTTTCTACTCCACAGAAAAAGAGTAGGTAGTTTGATGATGATAGGTTTCACCAGGCCGCACAACCATGGACGGAAAATCCGGGTGGTTGATAGCGTTGGGAAACGCCTCGGTCTCAAGACAGATGCCTGCCCAAGCAGGATAACGGTGTCCCCCCTTCCCTACCTAATCCTGTTCGTAAATTTTATGTCCGTTATAAAATTGTACTCCCGGTGCAGTGGTCGCCAGGGTCATGGTCCGTCCTGATTCAGGATCATGGAAACGGGCACAGCGTTTCATCCCCTTTTGTACCGGCAGCAAGATATAATTGATATCAAATACACCGTCGGTCTTCTCAAACGCCTGCCCCAAAACCGTGGGGTTACGAAAAGCAAAGGGTGTACCTGTTACATCCCTGATTTTACTGGTAGGTGCCAGGCGGTCGTTGATTGGCGTGACGGCATCCGCCTCAATGCTCAGCGTTTGACCCCGCACATCACCGGTACCCTGACGGACATGTTAATATAGGAATGCTGGACCACATTAACGATGGTTGCCTTGTCCGTCGTTGCTGTGACCTCAAATCCAAAAACATTGTCCTCGTTAAGCGTGTAGGTAATGGTGGTATCCAGATTTCCCGGATATCCTTCTTCACCGTCCGGACTGACACGATGCAGCCGTACAATCATGGTATCGCCGTCCTGGTAACTTTCACTTGCCCAGACATACTTGTCAAATCCCCGGAATCCCCCATGCAGGTGGTTATCAAAGGGGGCATTGACCCCCTTGAAACGCCTCTCCATCGATGGCAAAATAGCCGTTTGGTATGCGGTTGGCCACCCGACCGGCAATTGCGCCAAAAAACGGATGGTCTTTCAGATAATCGTAAAGGGTATCAAACCCCAGAATAATGTCTGCAGATCCTTTCCTGCCCGGTACATCAAGCGATTGAATAATCGCCCCATAGTCGAGAATCTTCGCGGTAATACCACCTGGATTTTCACGGTATAACAACTGACATTCGTGTTCCAGAATCGTCCGAATGCAGTCTTTTCAATAGCCATCAACTTTCTCAATTTTCATGGTTGCAGCTAAAAAACAACGGGCAACCCTTGGATTGCCCGGATCACGTAAATAAAATTACAGGTTTGTTTTCAACTCAGCAGCCAGCTTAGCTTCAGCTTGCTTGATGGCTTTTTCATATTCTGCAAGCAGTGCGACGCCTTCGGCACCATATTTATCGGTGTACCATTTTTTCAAGGGAGATGCTGCCTTACGGAAGGCATTCTTTTCTGCATCTGTGGGGACATAAATCTGACCCCCGGCTTTTTTGAATGTTTCATACGCTTCAATGGAGCGTCTTTTCGGATAGGCAAAACAAACCTGTCCCAGATGACGGAAACCGTCATTGACAAGCCTTTTTTGTTCCTTGGTCAATCCCTGGTAAGTCTCTTCATTCATAATCCACAGACTGGCCATATAGGCATGGCCATCCAGGGTCAAATATTTGATATGCTCATGAAATTTCATCCCGACGATATCGGTGATACCATTTTTAGAACCATCAATAACACCTGTTGCAAGAGAGGTGTAAACTTCAGGCCATGCTACGGGTGTGGCTGAAGCGCCCATATTTTTAACCAGGGTCTGCTGCAGGGGAGAGTTGATGGTGCGGATACGGAGACCTTTCATGTCAGCCGGTGACTTGATAGGACGTTTTGTATTGGCAATATTACGCCATCCGCCGGTGTTGGTCATGGTCATGATCCTGGGTCCGCCCTTTTTAAGGACATGCTGGCGAACGACATTGAGGAAGGGGCCGGTCAATACTTCTTCAGCCACAGAATCATTGTCCATCATATAAGGTAAATCCATAACCTGGAGTTCAGGGAATGCAACTGAGATACCACCAATGGTCATTTGATGAATCTGAATAATATTACCCTGTGTCGCTTCATAACACTCTCCGGCATTACCGCAAAGCTGGGCGCCAGAGAAAATTTCAACTTCAATCTTTCCATTGGATCGTGCTTCAACATAATCCTTGAAGACCATGGCACCATCATAATCTTCATCACTTGTGTTGGACAGGTGAACAATACGCAGGGTGTGGTCTGCGGCAAATGCAGTAGTCCAGCCAAAAACGAACGCACAAGCTACAAGCAGTATTAAAAGTTTTTTCATGTGACTCTCCTCCCTAGTTAAAATATTATAAATTATTATCCACCCGCTGGCCCCAAAAGCCAGCTGGCGGCGGCGGGAACATCCAGGTAACCAAGCCAGTTAGGGATGGCCATGGTTAGGATCGGAATATAGGATATGAGAAAAATTATAAAAAATTCCACAATCAGAAACGGAATCATTTCAATGGCGATCTTCTCAAGGGACTCACGACTTAAACCGGCAGCAACAAACAGCACCAGTCCCATGGGCGGAGTGGCAAGACCGACGGTAACATTGACACACATGCACACGGCAAAATGAAGCGGATGAATACCAACACTGATCATGGCCGGACCTAAAATCGGTCCAAGAATGAGAATAGCAGGACCCGCATCTAGGAACATCCCCACAATAAACAGCAGGATATTGACCATGAAGAACACAGCATAGGGATTTTCACTGACGGTAAGTATCAGCCGGGCCATTTTTTCCGGTGTATGATAAAAACTGACGATGGATGCAAAACTCACTGCTGCTGCAACCAGCATCAGGATAACCCCGGATGAGATTGCTGCAGATGTAAATACACGGGGGATATCCGTTACCTTCATTTGCCGCGTAGCAAGGGCCACAATGAGAGCATATCCGGCCCCGACAGCTGCGGCTTCGGTTGGGGTAAAGACCCCAGCGAGTATTCCGCCAAGCATAATAACAGGTGTCATGAGCGGGATGGCTCCATCCCAGAGGGCTTTGAAGCGCTCATTCCAAGGTATGGGTTCATTGGCCACAGGAAAATTTCGAACCTTTGCAAGGTAAGCTGTCAATAGCATCAACCCCATGCCTATCGCGAGACCGGGAAACAGTCCTGCTGCAAAAAGTCCTGCAACGGAAACATTCATCACAAA
>JAHEHB010000292.1 GCA_024644775.1 Deltaproteobacteria bacterium | reverse complement strand
AGAAGATAGAGATCGGATAGCAGAAATAGAAATTCTGAATCCTTTTGCTCGTAGAGATAGATTATGAAGTTATTACAATAACGCAGCCCGGAAGACTGTTAGCTTCCGGGCTGCGTTTAGATCCTTATCGGTAAAGGAATATTCGCCGCTCCCGGATGACGTATTTAGAATCGAGATGAAGTCAGCTTGATATCCGCCCATTTCCAAGCCGTCTCGAAGTTTTTTTTCACCCGTTGGGCATCTTCCGATTTCCCTTGCGCTTCCAGACTTTGGTGTAGGCCGTACAATGACCACCCGTTGTTGGGAAATTTTTCAAGATCTTCCCGGTAAATTTTCTCGGCTTCCTTTAGATTCCCGGCCGCCAAGAGAACAGCCCCAAGTGTCTGCCGTACCGGTGCGTACCACGCGGGCGGCTCATCATAATTGAGCTGATCTTCAAGGGTGACCGCTTCCTTAAGGTGCGTAATAGCCGCATCGTATGTACCCTTCTTCTCCGCGATCTCGGCACTGATAATCTCTACCGCAATTTTAAGTAGATGTGATGTGGTGTTGATATCCCATATCGTCACCTTTTCAAGGGAAGGATTGGCAGTGATTTTCTTTAGCTGCTTCAACTCTCTTTCCGCTTTAGATACGCGGTCCGTTCTTACAAAGGCAAGTCCCCGTACGAAGTGCCATATACCGTTGGGGTAGAGCAAATCTTCCGCTGGTGCCGGCTCCTGAAGGATAACGTTCCATTTTCCAAATCGGGCAAGCGCGTAAAGCGGAATGGTATAGAAATGCTGCAGGGTTCCGTATCCGGGCTCTCGCATGACCTTTTGATCGGTTTTTAAAGCAACCTTGTGGGCCGCATGAATGGCCAGTTCGCTGTTTCCTTCCAGGGTCGCAGTAGCCCAAAGAAAATGATAGTTATGGGGATGGTACGCCAGCGGATACATTCCCTGGGAGCGGCACTGCGTGATGTATTCTGCATCCGCCTCCACGGCCCGCTGATTGGCAAGGGAGCCCTGGTGGTAGTTTCCGGTTCGAATATAAATATGGGACGGCATGTGTACGAGATGGCCGGCACCAGGAACCAGGTCACCTAGTCGTTTCGCAGCGGTGAGTGCGCGCTCGGGAGTTTTGGATGCCTCCACCGCGTGTATATAAAGATGATTCGCACCAGGATGGTAGGGGTCGATTTCAAGTACTTCCTCCAACGTGTTTACAATTTCCGCGGTCCATGGTTGCGGCGTTCCGATTTTCTGCCAGTAATCCCACGGGTGTAGATTCATCAGACTTTCGGCGAAAAGGGTCTTTATAGCGAGTTCATTGTATTTCTCCTTTGTATCGATTCTATTTCAAAACCCAGTCAAAGGCTCAATGGGGCTCAATGTCTGCATTGTCCTGCATTTTGGACGAGATTCTATCAGACTCAACTTGCCGTTGAACCTGATCTGGATTTTTAAAACAGATTCTAATTTGGTGACAAACTTTCTACGGCCTTCCGGAACGACTCCATCAGGTCTTCTAATTCGTGCGCTGCGTCGGGCCCATAGTTTTTCAGAATTTTAATCTGCTCGAGGGCAGCCTGTATATGTGCTTCTCCCAGGTATTCCCTGGCCTGCGGGAAGCGAGGCCGCAGATTCAACGCCATCTTGTAATATCTAAACGCCTCATCAAAATTTCCGAGTTTGCGCCGGGAATAGGCTAGCATGTTTAAAAAATCCGGATTATTTCTTTCCAGCCGACTGGCCTGCCAGAAATAATCATACGCTTTCTGATAATTTTCAGAATCGACAGCCGCCATGCCTTTCTGAAACAACCGTTTGCTTTCAGTGTCAGCCCCATAATCGGCCTCCCCTGCTCTTTTCGATTGAGGCACGTCGGGCAATGGACGGGCCGACCAAACAATCGGCGGCTGAGATATCCATAGAACAGCAGCAACGGTCAAGATAACAGAACAGGGCAACAGGTTATTTTTTTTCATTGAGGCTCCTCTGAATCGAATTGAACCGTCGAATTTACGGTGCTTCTATTTTCGGTTGAAATACTTTAAAAATGACTTTACATTCTATAAATTTAACATAAACAATGGATCGCGATTTGCAAGCTTGGGATACCTGTATTTTAGATTCAGAAAATTCATCGTTCTAAATCGAAAAAGAATCCAAAACTAATTTATGCCAATCTGACGGGTTATGGACTGCGCGGACCCGAAAGGAATACCGGCGGTTACGATTCGGTGGCTTTTTGGGCCCGCAGCGGCGTAATGGATCTCATGCATGACTTCGATAGCGCACCCAACATCTCACGATCTGCTTATGGGGACAGCATTACCTCTTTAAGCTTACTCGCTGGTGTCATGACTGCTCTTTTTACCCGGGAACGAATCGGAGTGGGTCAGCAGATCGAAGTCTCTTTATACAATACTGCCACCTGGGTTCTGGGTGCCGATATTTCGGGTTGCCTAATTAACGGTAAAGATGCCGTGCGGCCACAACGGAAAACAATGTCCAATCCCATCCGAAACGTTTACCCCACCAAAGATAGGCGCTGGATCATGTTAGGGATGACAAACGCCCAGCATTACTGGCCAACCTTTTGCCGGGCGATTCATCGACCAGAACTTGAAAACAATCCAAAGTTTGCCACCTTCAATTCACGGCAGGATCATGCTGAGGAACTTGTAAAGATTATCGAAGACATTTTTGTAACGAAGACATATGACGAGTGGATCAAAATACTCAGCAAGCATAAACTGGTATGGTCCCCAGTGAGAACACCACTTGAAGTCACGTTAGATGAGCAAGCCATCGTCAACGACTTTTTTACAGAATGGAACCATCCGGATTACGGTAACATAAACGTACTTAATAACCCCATCAAACTTTCAAAAACACCCGCGGGAATTAAATGCAAAGCGCCGGAGCTCGGAGAACACACGGAGCAGTTGTTAAAAGAATTGGGTTATGCAGCAGATGACATCTTAACATTGAAGGAGGCGGGTATTGTTGGGTGAGCCGACGTACATAGCGATTTAAGCGCCTTACTTAATCGCAACAACCGGGCAGGATGCCTCCAAAATCACGTACTGGGCGGTGGAACCGAAAAGGAGCTTTCCGACCTTGGACCTTCTTCTAACCCCAACGATAATTTCATCTATTTGATGTTCATTGGCGAATCGAACCAAATCTTCTCCCGGGGTTAGCCCTCGGACGAGCAGGTGTGGTTCAGAAGGGATATCGTCAGTGTTGAGCAGCGTTTTGACAGCGTTACTGAGTTCATTCTCGGCAACGTCGAAATTTCGTTTCGGTATATCCGCCCCCCCTTCTATGGATCTTACCAGGAAAACCTTACCGTCAAATGCTTTTGCATGGGTTTTTGCCAATTCCAGGGCCTCCTTTGCCACTTCCGACCCATCATAACACACCATGATGTTCATTGAAGCCTCCCCCGATTAATGGTAAAAGATTTATTGTAAAAGTTAAAAATGTAAATCTAGATTAAAGATAACATCACTGAAAGGGAAGGGTCAAGGTATGACACGTTTATATCTAACCTCTAAACGTCCATCCATTGAGAGGCAAATGGAGTAAGAATGGAAACCACAAAACTCAGTACGCCGTTAGGTGATCGAGAGATAGAAAAACTTAAAACGGGTGATCAGATAGAAATCAACGGGATGATTTATTGTGGCAGAGATGCGGTGTTGCCAAAAATCACTCACCGAATTCAAACCGACTCTCTGGATCAGATAAATGTCATTTTGAAAGGTTCGGTTGTTTTTCATACGGCAGTGAGTATCGCAGGGATTGGTCCCACAACCAGCAATAAGGTTGAAATCGAAGAAAGTATGTCCCTTTTGTCAAAAGTCGGTGTAAAGATCCATATCGGCAAAGGCTCCATCGGTCCTGAAACAATAAAGGCGCTAAACACTTATAATGCTGCATTTGCCATAACACCACCGGTAAGCGCTTTATTTTCTGATAAAATCATCTCGCAGAAAATAGCGGCGTATCCCGAAGAGGGAATGGAAGCGCTCTACGAGATAGAAGTAAAAGGGTTTCCGGCAATTATCGCCTGTATCCACGGAGAGACTCTATTCTCCGATCATTCGAATGGGACGTAAGATGATCAAGAGAAAAGATATCGAAACCGCGGTAAAAAATTGCCTGGTAAAAGCCGGGACGACGTTTCGAAAGGATCAACTTAAAGCGTATAAAGCCGCCATTCAGACAGAACAGAACCCGAGTGCGAAGTGGGTTCTGGAAAAAATACTGGATAACGCTCGAATTGCAAAAAAAAAGAAACTCCCGCTTTGCGACGATACCGGTATTCCTCATGTTTTTGCAGAAATCGGAGAAACGTTAAGGCTCCCGCAAGGCTGGCTCGCAGCGGTACACGAAGGCATCAGCCAAGGCCTTCAGAAAATGCCTGGGAGGCCCATGGGTGTGCAAGGAAACGACGTGGAACGAATCGAGCAGTCAAAGGGGCTGTATAAAAATCCAGAGAAAGTTGCGCCTGCCCCTGTCGTTGTGAAACATATCCCCGGAGAGAGATTCAAAATCACGATTCTGTTGCTTGGTGGCGGGCCGGAAATCCGGGCAAAGACCTACCGAGTCTTCCATCAACGAAGCATAGATACGGTTTTGAAAGAAGCAACCGGTTGGATGATTGCAGAGATACAACATTTGGGGTGTACCCCATGCGTTTTGGCGATTGGAATCGGAAGAACTCATATGGAAGCCTCTGCTTTGATGCTGGAAGCAATGAAAAATGGAACCCTGAAAAAACAGAATCAGTGGGAGGCAAAAGTCACAGAATGGATCAATGCTAAAGGAGTCGGCCCCCTGGGATTGGGCGGAAATACCACCGCCCTGGGTACCTTTATAAAGGTGGGGCCGCTTCGAGCAAGTGGCGTTCGGATCGTGAGCATAAGACCCTGCTGTTGCGTGGAACCCCGAAGGGCTGCTGTCGTGCTCAAAAATTAACCAATATCAACGTGCTTTTTTATTTTTGATCGCTCTTTCAATTCGCTCGATATCGATCGGCAGATCCACTTCGGGAGAGTCGTAGGGGGTTTCAACCACCCGAATCCGATAACCGTGTTCGAGGACGCGGAGTTGTTCAAGTTTTTCGATTTCCTCAAGTTTACCAACGGGAAGATTCCGATATATTTCAAGAAATCGTCTTGTGTATGCATAAATACCGAGGTGTTTGAAGATATCATGATCGGTGGATAAATCACGAGCAAACGGTATGGCGGCTCTGGAAAAATAAAGCGCAACGCCCTGATTATCAAAGGTAACCTTTATATCTTTGGGATCGGTCTTCTCCCTCTCATTGACAATCTTGTATGCTAACGTGCTTATTTCTATATCCGATTCGGCGATAAAACGGGCTACCAGCTCATCAAGACAGCGGGGATTTAACAAAGGTTGATCCCCCTGCACATTGATTACAATATCATCCAGTGCGAGACTCAATTTTTCAGCAGCCTCCGCCGCACGATCCGTACCGGATTTATTATCGCCTGAGGTCATGATCGCTTTTCCGCCAAAGCCCTCGACGGCTTCAATAATGCGGGAGTCGTCCGTTGCAACAAGAACGTCTGTAACAGATTTTGCCCGGCGTGCTCGTTCGTAGACGCACTGTATCATTGGTTTTTCGGCGATCAGCGCGAGTGCTTTTCCTTCAAACCGTGTAGAGGCATATCTTGCGGGAATGATGACGACAATTTTCATATTCGATCTCATATGGGTAACGCATCAAACGATGGACTCAGCTCTACGGTAACGTGGAAGTAAATCGTAACCCAGAAGGAATGGATTCATTTTGTGTTTTGTTTGGTTGACAGGATCAACAGGATTTTAAGGATATTATTTTAAAGACAAAACAAAATCCTCAAAATCCGGTAAATCCTGTCCATTTAAAATTCAATTGGGTTAAAATAAAAATTGAATCTATTCCTTTCTGAATGTTTCGAATTTTGTATTTTCATTGATTGTTGATGGTGTCGCAAAAAGTCGCAAAACACGTTTTTATGTCATTCCGGCGAAAGCCGGTATCCAGTAAATTCGATGACTTCTGGATGCCGGTCGAAGATCCCGACTTCAGCGGGGATCAAGTCCAGCATGACGGTTTTAGGACTTTTTATGAGTTTATCATTGTTATTTGGTATTTGTTTTTTGGTGTTTGGAATTTCCATGATTCCAATAAATAATCTAACTCAAGCAAATCCAAGTAATTACGTGTCTAAATGACATGCCCTGTCTAAGGTCCTCACTGTTATTGACGATAGGGTCATTTTTGTTTATTTATAATCATTTTTGTTTATCGATCTTCTGGACTTCGACACTTAACAATTAGAAGGAATAACAAAATATGGATATCAATTCGATTCGCCAATTGCTTCAGTCTGTAGCCAATGGAAAAACAGCCGTTGAAAATGCCGCTAAAAGCCTCGTCAACATGACCTCAGAAGACATTGAATATGCTCATATAGACCATCATCGATCGTTGCGCAAGGGGTTTCCGGAGGTCATTTTCGGCCAGGGAAAGACCGCCGAACAAGTTATCGGTATCATGGAAAAAATCATGGTTCAGGAAAACGTCGTTTTAATTACACGAATCGATCCTGAGAAGGGGAAACAAGTCCTTTCCCGCTTTCCCGATGCTGTTTTTCAAGAAGACGCGCGGATTGTCGTCTGGAAAAAACATGAAATCCCGATTCAAGGCAAAGGAACCATAGTGGTTATCTCCGCCGGTACCTCAGATATACCGGTGGCAAAAGAGGCGGTCATTACTGCAGAGGTCATGGGAAACAATGTGAAATCGGTTTTTGATGTGGGTGTCTCCGGTATTCATCGGTTATTCAGACACAAAGCGCTGATTGATGACGCGTCTGTTTTGATTGTGGTGGCGGGTATGGAAGGCGCGCTTCCCAGTGTGGTCGCCGGAATGGTAGGCCGTCCGGTCATTGCTGTTCCTACCAGTATCGGCTATGGTGTCAGCTTTGGTGGTGTAACCGCCCTTTTTTCAATGCTCAACAGCTGCGCCTCAAATGTTGCAGTGGTAAACATCGATAACGGCTTTGGCGCGGGGTATATAGC
>JAHEHB010000291.1 GCA_024644775.1 Deltaproteobacteria bacterium | reverse complement strand
CGGCCGGTATTGCATATCAGGGAAATATTTTACATCCGATACCATTTAGCATTAGGGGATGTTAAAGAAGCTGATCGTCCTTGCCGATGATATGAATCAAAGGCAGTTGGTTTAGTGGTTGTTGCAATTGAGTATTGAGCATAGAAAATCCTTATGTTTTCGGATGCGGCAGTTTCCAATTAATTCAAATTCTGTAAATATTACTACCTCAAGTTTCGCACCCTAATTCCGCCGGAGTGCCTAACCGCCGTGTATCGAATGAAATTTTTTAGGGCAAAATACTTTCGGATGAAGTTACGAAAAACGGTACACACGACTTTGACAATGACGCTTAAACAAAACATACACGTTTCAGGTATTTACAAACACCACCATTGTGCCTAGACAAGGAGGGTGTTATCGGGTGCTGCTTAACCGTGCGGTGTCATTGTTTTGGGATATGCAACGTATGACCCAAGATTCGGATTTAAAACTGCGAGTCGTTATGCTATACGATGTGAGTGGAACGTGCCGGATGAGGCATTCCTGATAGGGGTGTTAAATCTTTCAGAACTGCAGAGAGTCTCGGGGGCCGTCAGACATCCACTGGAATTCGCCGCGGCAATTTAAAACGAACTATTATATCGATTTATTGTAAACATGACCAATCTGGCAATCGCACTGGTTCTTTCCGCCGCGTTTATTCATGCATCGTGGAATTTTCTTGCCAAACGTGCAGGTGGTGGCCCTGCGTTTGTATGGCTGTTTGCCGCTCTATCGTGTGCCATCTATGCGCCGATTGCCCTGATAGTTGTATATCTCAAGCGACCGACTATCGGTCTTGCGGGTATTCTATTCATGATGGTGAGCGCTTTGCTGCACCTCGCCTATTATTTGGTACTTCAACGCGGCTACAGCAAGGGTGATCTTTCATTGGTGTATCCCCTTGCACGCGGAACAGGGCCCATGCTTTCGTGTTTAGCGGCAATCGGTTTTTTCCACGAGCGCCCCAGTATTGTGGCTATTGCGGGCATTTTTCTTATCGTTTATAGTGTTTTTATTCTTTCTGGCGGCACACGGCTTTTTCACAATCGAGATCCACAGGCGGGTTGGGCGGTACGTTACGGAGTTATTACCGGTATCATTATCGCAAGCTATACTGTGTGGGATAAACAGGCGGTCAGTGGGCTTTTGATTCCTCCAGTCCTACTAGATTGGTCAACGAGTGTTGGCCGGACGATTTTTCTTTTCCCCTACGCTTTTAAAAACTGGGAAAATGTGAAACATCAGTGGCAGACCAACAAGCGCTATGCCTTTGGTGTTGCGGTACTAAATCCCTTATCTTACATTCTTGTTCTAACCGCGCTCATTTTTACACCAGTCAGCTATGTAGCACCGGCCCGGGAAGTGAGTATTTTGATCGGTACTTTCATGGGAGCGAGAATTCTGGAAGAGGAAGATGCAAACCGGAGGATTATTTCAGCCTGCGTGATGATAGTCGGTGTTATTTCCTTGTCGTTCGGGTAAACAATAAAAGAAGACCGCGTTCTTTTTTCTTTATTGGATATTCTGTTCGATGATCGCACCCGGCTCTATCTGGATTAGCTTTTGTTCAGTGGGCGCGGGTTGATTTTTCGTTGATTGCGATTCGGCGGGTGATGGTTGTGGAGGTTCTTTTACAGGCGGTGAGCTTTCGGCAGGTTCTAAACGTTTTTTTATTTCAGATAGCGCCTTAAACTTCATGAGTTCTTGAATTTGGTCCTCCATATTCTTAATTTTTTTATCTCTTTGATTCAGTTCTTGTTTTACCTGACGCAGCTCTTTTTGTAAGCGGTTTTCCTGACCTTTGAGTTCGCTTTCAAGTCCCTTTTTATCTAATTTGTTGGCTGATAGTGTCGTCAAGTCTTTTTGCATTTTTTTGAATTTGATTAGCTCACTTTTTACTTTTTGCAAGCTTCCTGAGACCTCTGCCAATTCCTGTGTTAGATTTTCATCAAGCGCCTTTATTTCGATTTCCATATTGTTAAGATGTTGATTGAAGGGGGTCACTTGCTTCTCAAGTTTGTCGAGTCCCGTCGTCAGTTCTAACTTGTCGCTTTTTGTAACTTTTAGTTCATTGAGTGTTTGTTGGGTTTTTTTTAAATCATTTTTTAACGAAGAAGTCGTTTTTTCAAAAACGATAAAAATTTCATCCAGCGGTAATACTTTCTTATCAAACGACACTTCAAAACCTTTAAACGATTCTTGAAGCTTGGTTACGGATTCTTCTAGTTTTGCATATTGTATCGACAGTGAAGAAAACTTTGAATTTAGGTCTTCAGAGAGCTTCTGTACCTCTGTCACATCCGATTGACGCAACGTGCTGACTCCCTTTTTTAGATCAAAGTAACCCCAGACGGCCGCGACGCCAATAATCAAAGAAATGAGAATGGCAAACCACGTCATCCGTTTGCCCGACCTTTTTAGTCGCCGATTCTCCAGCTCTTCCGGCAAGTATGGACCAGGGCTGTCATCCGTCATTCGAAACCGAAAATTTGAAGCGTCTTGATTTTTCATTGGCTTCTATTCCCATTCAATTGTGCTGGGTGGTTTGGAGCTAATATCAAATACAACTCGGTTAATCCCAGCCACTTCGTTGATAATTCGATTTGAGATTTTACCAAGAAGCGCATGGGGGAGTTTCGCCCAATCTGCGGTCATGGCATCTGTGCTTGTGACGGCTCGAATTGCGACGACGTTTTCATAGGTTCTTTTGTCACCCATTATGCCCACGCTTTTTAACGGTAACAGTACAGCAAAAGACTGCCATAACTTTCGATAGTAACCGCTTTTTCTGATTTCTTCAAGGAGAATAACATCAACCTGCCTTAAAAGCGACAGACGCCTCTTTGTTACTTTACCGATGATTCTGACCGCAAGCCCCGGGCCAGGAAAGGGCTGTCGCCAGATTATTTCGTCCTGTAAGCCAAGCGTCTTTCCTAGCAAACGAACTTCGTCTTTGAACAAAAATTTTAAAGGCTCCACGAGTTTTAATTTCATTTTCTTGGGGAGTCCCCCGACATTATGATGCGATTTTATGACAGACGTTGGTCCGCCAAAAGCGGATTTCGATTCAATGGTATCCGGATACAATGTTCCTTGCGCTAAGAACACGACATCTTTTATCTTCTTCGCCTCGGCTTCAAAAACATCCATAAAGACTTTACCGATGATTTTTCGTTTTTTTTCTGGATCCACGATATCGCGCAGGGCCGAGAGGAATTTTTGCGTTGCGTTAACAAATCGAATATTAATTTTAAGATGCTGCTTAAGTCTTGTTTTTAATACGTGAGCTTCATCTTTTCGAAGCAGCCCATTGTCCACGAAGATACATACGAGGTTTTTTCCAATTGCTTTATGGAGCAATATAGCCGCGACAGAGGAATCAACCCCTCCACTTAATCCGAGAATGATTTTTTTGTCATTAACGGTTTCCTTAATTTGAGCAATTGCTTGGGCTGCAAATTGTTTCATCGTCCAAGAACGTTTGCACTCGCAAACATCAAAAAGGAAATTTTGGAGCATGGTTTTGCCTTTGGGGGTATGCTCAACCTCCGGGTGAAATTGAAGGCCGTAGAGGCGTCTTTTTCGATTTGCCATTGCGGCAATTTTTGTGTTTTCGGTAGAGGCCGTAATCACAAATCCCTTGGGTAATTTGTCTGTCGAATCGCCGTGGCTCATCCAACATTTTGTATGGCTCTCTATTTTTTTGAACAGTGTATCCGTTTTCTTGATTCGAAGCTCCGCAAACCCATACTCCCGCTTTTTCGCTCCCTTAACAATTCCCCCGAGCGCGTCGATCATAAAATGCATCCCGTAGCATATACCGAGTATCGGAATACCGGCCTCAAATATTCTTTTGTCCACTCGCGGGCTCTGTTTTTCATAAATGCTGGAAGGCCCGCCGGAAAGTATGATTCCCTCTGGATTTAGATCCTGAATATCGTCAAAGGAAATGGTCGGGGGTTCGATCTGGCAAAAAACACGGTTTTCACGCACCCGCCGGGCGATGAGTTGGTTAAACTGTGAACCAAAATCGATGATAAGTATCATATGTTTGTACCTTGTTGGATGGTATGTCCCATCATTCGGAACGATAACCACCGTTTGATTAAAGACAGTGAATATGTTAAACGGCTTAGCGTTGTCAACTTTATTTTCGATTTAAAAAGTAGTTTGGGAGAGTAAAACGGCTTGTGAGGGTGATTCGAAGAACCGAGCAGGGAGTCGATATTTGGAAGGAGTATGTGATATATGTACGATGCGAGCGATTTGAGAAAAGGCCTCAAGATCGAGATAGACGGTGATCCCTATGTGGTTGTTCAGTTCGAATTTGTCAAACCTGGTAAGGGCCAAGCGCTTTTTAAGACAAAGTTGAAGAACATGATTACAGGAGCGCAATTCGATAAAACCTATCGATCGGGTGACAAATTCAATGAAGCCAATCTAGAAGAGCACGAGATGGAATATCTGTATTTTGACGCGAATAACTACTGCTTTATGAACACGACTACCTTTGCGCAGGATCTGTTGACAGAGGATCAGGTGGGAGAGTCCAAGAATTTTTTAAAAGAAAACACGGTCTGCAATGTTCTTTTCTTTGACGGGAAAACAATTGGGATATCCTTGCCGAATTTTGTTGATTTAAAAATTGAAAGCGCCGAGCCCTGGGCAAAAGGGGATACGGCTTCCGGAGATACAAAACCAGCCACGCTCGAAACCGGATACGTTCTACAGGTTCCCCCTTTTGTGGAAGAAGGTGATTTGATTCGAATCGATACCCGAAGCGGCCAATATGTGGAGCGGGTTAAAAAGTAATCCTTCGCTGCAACGTTTTGTCATCCGTTTCAATCGACAAATGCCTGTCCCCATTTTTCTGAAAAAAGAATTTTATCCATCGATTTTCTGGACCGATTCTTTGGGGGCGTTTCATTCGAATATCCAACGGCCAACATCGCAGAGACCTTAATTGTTTTCGGAATTCCGAGTATCTCTTTTATCTTTTCTTCGGCGAACCATCCAATCCAGCAAGTGCTGAGGCCAAGGTCCGTTGCTTTCAATACCATGTGCTCCATGGCAATCCCTAAATCGATCTGGTAATATTCGGTACCGCTGATTCTGGCACCAATACGGTTGGCGACGATATCCAGCCGGGAACATCCGATGATGACAAGGGGCGCCTGCTCAAGCCACCGATTTGGAATTATCCGACGCATGGCTTCTTTGCAAAGACGTTTAATGGTAACCGGGTTCGTTACAGCAATAAATCGCCACGTCTGACTGTTGCACGCTGATGGTGCAATCCGAGCAGCCTCGCAAATGGCAAGCACATCTTCTTTAGACACCGGCTTTGATCGATAGGACCGAACCGATCTCCGTGTTTCCAGGATTTCGTCAAATGTCATGATGTCTAACGGCGGGTTTATTTTTGTTTGACACTATATTTTTTTATTCTGTTTCCTTCTTTTTCTACGACGGTAATGAGAAACGCTTCAATGGGGATTTGTTCTTTTTCTGCGGGGATCCTGCCAATGCTATCCAACACGTATCCCGAAAATGTATCATATTCATTTGTGTCGGGAATATCCATTCCGATGGCCTCATTGACCTCATCGATATCCGTTTTACCAAGGACGATCCACTCTTTATTCCGTCGCTGAACAATATTCGGTTCTTCCCTATCGGTTTCATCCCTGATCTCACCGACGATTTCTTCCAATGCATCTTCGAGGGTAATAAGACCCGACACCACACCATGTTCATCGACAACAATGGCCATGTGATGCTTTCTGCGCTTAAATTGATGGAGAAGTCTGTCCAATTTTTTATTTTCAGGTACGAGATACGGTTTGGTCATGATGTTTCGGACATCAATTTCGGTGCTTCCCGTTGCCACCTGCATGAATAGATCTTTGATATTGAGGATGCCGATGACGTGGTCGATATCGCCATCAATGACGGGAATTCTTGAAAACCCTGATTTTACAATCTTCTCTAGATCTAATTTTTTGTTCGCGTCGATGACGAACATATCCGCCCGGGGAGTCATGTTTTCGGCTGCATTCGTATCATCGAATTCAAAAATGTTATGAATGAATTCTTTCTCCTCCTCTTTGATCTCCCCTTCCTCTTCAACAACCTCGACAAATGTCATGAGTTCCTCTTCGGTGACAGTCGGTGTTTTTTTGATTCTTTCGGTAAATTTCGGTATAAAATTCAAAAAGATTGAAATGGGGTGAAACAAAATGGACATCCAATAAATCGGATAGATAGTAAGTTTTGCAATAAGAATATTGTTTCGCGTCGCAACCGTTTTGGGCAGCACTTCACCGAAAGCGAGGATAAGAAATGTCATAATACCCGTTGCGATACCGACCGCAAAATGGGGAAAAATTTTGATCGTTATAGAAGTTGCCATGGCTGCTGCAGCTACATTCACAAGATTATTTCCAATAAGAATGGTGGTGAGGAGTCTGTGTGGATCATGACGCATTTTTTCGAGTAACAGAAACATTCGATCATCCTGCTTGGCCATGTGTCGGATTCTGGTTCTGCTGATGGAGAAAAGGGCGGTTTCCGAAGAAGAGAAAAAGCCCGATAGAAAAAGCAGCACGAACAGAAAAACGATTTGACTTTCCATTACAATATCACCTTGATTTTATGAGAAAATACGTTGATGTGACAATGCGGAGTAATGATACCTCTAAGTTTTACAAGGCGGTGTCGGAACACAGAAAGGGCGGGATGATATAATACATCCACAATGAATTCGGTATTAGATATAACAGAGAGATAACGACGCCAGATTAACTCCGGTATGTGAGGATCATCCAAATTTGTTTTATTCCAATTATTAGGAAACGTTCACCACACTGTAACGATTTGATTTTTTTTTATTATAAATATATCTCAGATATTTAAAATTGCAAGCAAATATAATAGGATTAGCCGCTACGTATCTCAGCCATGAATCGTACATCGAAAATAAATGAATATATCCACGCACTGAAATCTTCCCCACGAATGGGTCATCAGGTGGCGTTTAATCGGATACTACCAAAAATCGCTTCGACCCGGTC
>JAHEHB010000290.1 GCA_024644775.1 Deltaproteobacteria bacterium | reverse complement strand
TTGGATGGGGCATACGGGTGATAGGAGAAAAATATCGATAATAGACCGTTTCTTCGGAAAATCGGTAAAACAATCGTCGCATTCCTTCTTCATCGGAAGGTCTGATGGCCCGGAACCGAATCTGAGCCCCTCCTTTAAAAATTTGTTGGGACGTGACCTCGGCCGGATAAAGACGTGCACACTCGGCTAAAAAGATTTGATCGGGATAAAGAATGTTTTTCTTTTTTGCCTGCTCTACCAGTGTGAGCCGATCCTCGGGGTGGGCAATATCAATTAATGCCTGGGCACGCTCCCTCACCGTTCTGCCGCTCAGGCTTGCAACGCCGTATTCTGTTACAACCGTATCGGCGGTCTCCCGCTGTATAAAGCGGTACTGAAATTTCTCTACTGAAAGCCGGATATTTGCATTTCCTTTCGAATCCCTGCTGGGAAGCGCAAAAATGGTTTTTCCATCATTTGAAAGCTCGGCACCTTGAATCAAATCGATCGCCGTTTCCGGACCGAAACATGCATTTATTCCATCGAAATTCAGAACGACGCGTCCGGACAAATCTACTTTATCGGCAGGAAAAATCGCCACAAACCGGTGATTTCGTCCGATCTGAATCGGATCGCAGACCATCCCGATACTCTGAAATTCAACCAAGGGATTTCGATCCAACCATGTCATCAGCTCTGATGTGCCTGCCGCATACGATGTTAAACATCTGCCTCTGCAAGTATCTTTGTACCGATTGGTTACAACACCGCTTTTAACCAGATCCATCAGGGCATCGGTAAAATACGGTGAGTGTACGCCCAGATCACGCTTGCCGACCAAATACCGACCCAAGGCCTCGTAAAGGGGCCCGGGCGAGAGGGCAAAACAGCTCCCATCGTCGATTAACGAACAAACCTTGGACGCCAATCGATCCGAGATCGCATCCACCGGGGATCGTTTAAGCAAGAAAGGGGGCTTTGTCGCACGTACAAGATAATCAAAATCCGACAGCGGTACATACGTATCTCCAAAGGTACGCGGTATGTGCGGGTTTATTTCCCCCACCACCAGAGAGGCTTGTGACATTGCGAGGCGTGCCACATCCACCGCTACCCCGAGACTGCAATAACCGGCCTCGTTGGGGACTGTAATCTGGATAACCGCCACATCGATGGGGAGCCTCCCTTGTTCAATCAACCGAGGAACGCGAGAAAAACGGCAGGGAAGCAAATCCGCTTTCCCAGCCGAAATCGCCCGATCTGCTATCCCTATGGAGGAAAACGTTTTCAGGCGATAGCTTTCAGAGCCGAGGGACTTGGGGACAATTGCCTCTCCCAGACTTAGAAGCTGTATCAACTCCAGATCCTTGAAATCCATCGACTCGGAGTCGATCAAACATTTTAAAAAGGTTCTGGGTTCCGCCACACCCGTGCTGATGAATATGCAATTACCGGATTCGATCTCGTTCAAAACCCGCTGAGGAGGTACGAGACGTTGCTCCCATTGGGAAAGAGGCGCCTTGCCCATTTAAACTCCCAAAACTAGCCAAATATATTTTAAATTTTGAATATCGAATATCGAACAAGAAATTTAGAACCGAAGAAGTGATAGTAAGACTTCGAAATTCGACACTCCTTGTTTAGCATTCTGCGGTTCAAAAATAATCTTAAATTTAACATATTAAAAATGTGAGAGATGAATTCTTAGGATGAACAAGTAGGAATCTAACATACAAATTAACCCTTGATGGTTTCGCAAAAAGTCGAAAAACACGTTTTTATGTCATTCCGGTAGATCCCGGATCGAGTTCGGGAGGAATCCAGTAAATTCAATGACTTCTGGATGCCGGTCGAAGATCCCGTTCTTAGCGGGGATCAAGTCCGGCATGACGGTTTTAGGACTTTTTAGGAGTTTATCAACCCTTAATTCGTTGCAATATTTTCCCCTTGGTGCTGATCACAACGCGTTCCATGGGGATGTTTGCTCCCGATTTCTCCATTCCCATTTCAACCATTTTCGGTAGCCCGGAACAACACGGGACTTCCATCACAACCGTTGTCACGCTTTTTAAACCGGCCAGTCTGAACATATCTGCAAACTTTTCAATGGTTTCCTCAGCATCGTCAAATTTAGGACATCCCATGGCGACCGCTTTGCCCCTGAGGAAATCACGATGAACTGTCGGAAAAGCGATCGGCACACAATCCGCCATAACCAGAAGGTCGGCTCCTTTTAGAAAAGGGGCTGTGGGAGGTATCAGTCGAATCTGAACCGGCCAATGGGTAAGCGCAGACGCTACCTCAATATCTACGATTTCAGTGGATTGCGGGGTGTTGCCGATTACCGGTGTATCAAAAATTTGCACACCCGCAGAGGGACATCCTTCATGAAACCCCGGTGGCGTGTGCTTGGATTCCTTTTCTTTATCGGCCAAATGGGTTTCGACGGCTGCTGCATCAAACTCCTCGGATTCTCGCTCTATTATTTTAAGCGCATTTGTCGGACATTCTCCAATGCAAGCACCGAGCCCGTCGCATAAATTATCCGATATGACTTTTGCTTTGCCGTCCACGAGCTCCATTGCACCTTCTGCACAGGCGATAATGCATTGACCGCATCCGTCGCAAAGGGCTTCGTCAATTTCTATTATTTTTCGTACGACTTTCATAGTTATTCCTTTGTTTATCTGAAATCTAAGTTGCGTCCTGATCCAAGAGAACTTCAGTCGCTATTATTCGCCCTCCGTTGGTTAACAACACTGTTTCCATGGATTCAGATGTGATCTCACGATCCATGGGATTTACTGTTGTATTTTCTTTGATTTTTTCTTCCATGTTGGCGATCCAATCCGAATCGTATACCACTTTAAATTCAACCGTATCATCCGATCGTGGGTGATGATGATGACCGACAATGTCACATACCGATTCGATGAGCTTGTCCGGAGCGCCCAGTTTGATTAATATCGATCGGGCCACCTCCGGCCCTTCCTTCTCCTGATATTCCGGTGCCGAACTATTATACTTTTCTTCTGCCATGGGAATGCCGATATCATGGAGAAAAGCGGCGGATAGAATAACGGCCAGGCGCCCGCCTTCTACTTTTCCGATCCGTTCCGCATGCCGGGCGACCCGCATCGCATGACCTATACGCTTAAAATCCCTTTTGAAATACCGTTTCATTTCAATGGCAACGCGATCCTTCAAGAGATTTTCTTGTTGTGCAGCAACCTCCGGAGGGAGTGTACCCAAGCATTGCTCCGCGTATTGGCAGTAGGCAGCACATCCAAAATCCATGTGCGGGTTAACAAATCGGTGGCCGCAATGATGGCACTTGCGGGATGTGTCGTCTTTAAAAAACTCAACATCTTTTCCGCAGTTTGGGCATCTCACCTCAAAAATAGCCCCTGGCTTCCAGTATCGACTATCCTGTCCCGGGCATTTCATGATCACTCCTCCGAAAATTGAAACTGGAAACACGAAACTCGGCATTGAGAAGCCCTAGCTACAAGTTTCCAGTTTCACGTGTCAAAACTATCCCAATACCGCCTTCAGATCCTCATCCGGTGTTGAAATCGGCATAATGTTGAAATTTTCCACCAAAACATTCAGAATATTTGGCGTGACAAACGCCGGCAAGCTGGGTCCCAAACGGATATCTTTAATCCCAAGATATAGCAACGTTAATAGAATCGCCACTGCCTTCTGTTCATACCAGGATAGGACAAAGGAAAGCGGCAGATCGTTGACACCGCAATCAAATGCATTTGCCAGCGCCGAGGCGATTTGAACCGCCGAATAGGCATCGTTACACTGTCCTACATCTAGAAGCCTCGGTATACCACCGATATCGCCCAAGTCCCGATCAAAGAACCGGAATTTTCCGCAGGCAAGCGTTAATACCACACAATCACTCGGTACCTTTTCCACAAATTCCGTATAGTAGCTCCGGCCGGGTTTGGCACCATCGCATCCACCCACCAGGAAAAAATGACGAATGGCTTTATTCTTTACTGCCTCGACAACCTTGCCGGCAACTCCCATCACCGCATTGTGGCCAAAGCCAACCATCACCTCTTTCCCATCGATGTCTTCAGCAAATCCCGGCATTTCCAGTGCTTTTTCGATCACCGGTGTAAGGTCTTTATTTTTAATGTGCTGAATCCCCGGCCAACCCACCAACCCGGTAGTAAAGAGATTATCCTGATAAGCGTCTTGAGGTTTCTGCAGACAGTTTGTGGTCATCAGGATGGCACCCGGAAATTCGGTAAATTCTTTTAATTGATTTTGCCACGCCGTTCCATAGTGCCCACGGAAATGCGAATATTTCTTCAATTCGGGATACCCATGACATGGCAGCATCTCACCGTGTGTGTAAACGTTAATTCCCTTCCCTTCCGACTGTTTCAGTATCTCTTCAAGGTCTTTCAAATCATGACCGGATACCAATATGGCTTTACCTTTTTTTGCGCCTAAAGGTACTTTGGTCGGTACCGGGTGTCCATATCTCCCTGTGTTGCCTGCATCCAGCAACTCCATGGTTCGAAGATTGATCTCTCCGCACTTCAAAACGAGACCCACAAGATCATCCGCATTTAAATCTTTATTCAGGGTTGAAGCCAGGCCTTCATGCATGAAAGCGTAAACCACCTCATCTGTTTGCCCTAATATACGGGCATGATCCGCATAGGCGGCAACTCCTTTAATTCCGTAAATCAGAAGCTCCTGTAAAGAGAGAATGTCCGGATTGACATCCGGATCAGATTTGACCCCCACGTTCTCCCCTTGGGCCACCATGGCTTCAAGGGTCGATTCCGGGGTAAAGGTTGCCGCTCCATCGGTAAAATCGGTATTTCCACCGGCAGCTTTCACCGTTTCTTTCAGCTCATTGCGAAATCCCACGCTCTGATGAATCAACTCGACAAACCTTTCAGGGTCAAAATCCACATTGGTTAAGGTGGAAAACAAGGCTTCACAAGCAAAGGTATCGATTGCATCATTACTGACATTCACCTTGCGTCCTTCCACAGCATAAAGAGAAAGACCTTTTAATGAGTAAACCAGCAAGTCCTGAAGCGCTGCCACATCGGGTCTCTTACCGCAAACTCCGATTTTTGTGCAGCCTTCTCCTTTTGACGTTTGCTCGCACTGATAACAAAACATATACGCGTCTCCTTTCTTACCTTATTTTGGAATCATTTATGTTACGTACATATTAATCATGATTTTTCGACTTTACCTTGACTTAAGTCAAAAACAGGTGTTAATTTTCAAAAAAAAGAAACATTATGAATAAGAAGCTGAATATACTATCAAATACGTCGCTGTTTAGCGGCCTTCCTGAAGACCAGTTAAAACAGATCAGACGTATTGCGCTTGTCCGGCAATACAAAAAAGGAGAAATCGTTTTTTCAGAAGGAAACGACGGGATTGGGTTTTTTGTAGTGGTGGAAGGCTCCATCAAAATTTTTAAAGCATCTGCTGATGGAAAAGAGAAAATTCTCCATATTTTTGGTCCGGGCGAGCCCTTTGGAGAAGTTTCGGTGTTTACCGGCAAGCCATTTCCAGCCACAGCAGAAACGCTTTCCAAAAGTCACCTTCTATTTTTTCCCAAAACCGCTTTCGTGGATCTTATCACCAGCAATCCCGCTTTGTCACTGAACATGCTCGCCGTCCTATGCATGCGACTGCGTCAGTTTACGGTTCAAATCGAAAATCTTTCGCTGAAGGAGGTTCCGGGACGTCTGGCCGCCTATTTGCTGTATCTTTCAGAAGAACAGGGAATGGAAAAGGATGTAACCCTGACCATATCCAAAGGACATTTAGCCAGTCTTTTGGGCACTATTCCGGAAACCCTATCCCGGGTTTTGGCCAAACTCTCCAGTCAAAACATCATCCACGTAAACGGTCGTAAAATCGAACTTATTGATCGTTCAGAAATGGAAGCACTCGCAGCATTTGGTAAGCGTTTGGAGTGATATGTCTATTTTTTTAATGATACCAGTTTATTACTCAACAACCGAACATGACTCATCTCTTCCTTGACGATATCATCTAGTCTGTTTTTACCCAGGTTAGGCGAGACAACATCCTTCATCCCCAAATAGAATACAATCGATTCTTTTTCCGCACCGATCGCAAATTTGAGTATTTCTTCCAGTATCTCTCGCTCCGATCGCCCGTCAAAAGACACCAGATCTGGAATTTTTTTTTCTAAGAATACCCGACTGTCCGCGAGCGCCTTGAGGTAAAGATGTGACTCATTTCCCGGATCAAAGGTTATCGAAGCCTTTTCTTGCTCTGATAAGTCTGCCCGCATCGCCGCAAATGTTTTTTCATGCTGATCTTCCATCGTTGCAAGATTCAAAAGCATTCCCCTGGATGCGGTATCTTCAATGCTATCAGCCGATGTTCGATAAAATTTCGCGCCGTTGCGTTCGATATGTTCGGCCATCTCAAAAATTTCGTCAGCGTTAAAATCGTAACTCATTTTTTCGGATCCTCTTTTTAGTAAATAATCGGTAATATAAAAACGATGCCTGCATTTGTAAAGAGCCGGATTAACCTGTTGACAATCCGAATACCCTTCGTTAAAATACACTCCCATTCAATTACATGAGAATCAAATTAAAGTGAAACGACCCAAACATCTTACAATTTTTATAACCATCTGTCTGGTCTTCGGCACTTATTTAACCGGGGTATCAGCAACGATTTGTTCAGGTGCAACAGATTGTATCCACTGCAATTTTTCCCACCCGCATAAATCGACACACAAACCATCCGGTCACACGGAAGCGATGACTTGCTGCAACAGTGCCGATTCGATTCCGTGCAATTTAAAAAGCCACCGAATCCCGAGCATCCCTTCAGCCTATCTTTCGAAAATTTCAGATAATCACCAATTTTCATGGGGTATCAACGCTATTTCATCCGATGTCGCGTTTAGAATTCATCCCGATAAACCATTCAACGTAAATCTTCACCATAAAGCCGACCTTAGATATTTTCCAATTTATCTTCAAACACTCGCATTGCTCTGCTGATTTCCTTTTTGATCTTTAGATTCCAAAACACGTAGACGTACAAATGCAGGGTGTCGTTTTCTTCAGCCCGATCTTTATTTTATCTTCGTGTCTTGGT
>JAHEHB010000289.1 GCA_024644775.1 Deltaproteobacteria bacterium | reverse complement strand
GAACGTCAATAAAATCTTTAGGTTGTATTTTCTCTGTTTACGGGATAAACTTGCTTTATCGAATTCATGCCTCGATTTATAAAGATCGCACCACCCTCTCTATAACATCCAATGCTTGCTTGACTAGGTCCATGTCCGCCTGGGCTCCCATGTGCCCAATGCGAAAAACCTTTCCGGCAAGCGGTCCGTAGCTTCCCCCGATCACCAGCCCGCCTTCGCGCAATTTGGCATCGAACTCCGGCCATGCGCTTCCTGTAGGGACATAGACCGCCGTCACGGTAGGCGAGGGTACCGCATCCAGGGCCGGAAATAGTGATAGCTCCATATCGATCAAGCAATTCCGGCAGTAAGCAGCCACCTGATCATGCCGGGCAAAACATTTGTCCAAGCCTTCATTGATGATGAGTTCGGCACCGGCATTCAGACCCGCCACCGCATGCCAGTTGGGCGTATACGGAAAATACTTCTCGGCTTGAGCTGTCTGAAAGGGCTTTAGGGCATCGTACCCCGCATAATCGACCTGATTAATGATCTCCCAGGCAGCATCGCTGATTGACACGAAGGCCAAGTCCGGCAGAGAGGACAAGCACTTTTGAGTTGCGCCCATGCACAGATCGATGTTCCAGTTGTCGGTCAAAACCGGTGTCCCCCCATGCTCGCCACCGCATCTACGTAAAATAGCGGCACTCCGCACTCTTTTTTGAGACGTCCCAGATCGGCCAAGGGATTCAGCGTTCCCGAGGGTGTCTCGCAGTGCACCGCGGTGATCATTTTCGGTTTGAATTCGATGACGGCCTTCTCGATTGCCTGAATATCTGAGATAGTTTGGTTGTAGTTCAGCTTAATCTTTTTGACTTCGGCCCCGACGACGGCGGCCATATCCCCGATGCCGTCGCCGAAGACCCCGGTAGCGATGCTGAGCACGGGGTCGCCGGGAACCAGGCAGCTTTTCAACGCTGCCCACAATGCCAGCATACCTTCGCCGGATTGAATGGCCACCTTGTTTCGGGTACCCATGATCTGCTGAAGATTGGCTTCAGCTTTGTTATACAGATCAATAAATTCAGTTTCCAGATCGGCGGATCCGTAATTGTTTTGATAGGCTTCCAGGACTTTCGGCGGCACCACCACCGGTCCCGGCACCATGGGGATAGAATAGGTTTTCATGTTCTTTTCCCATTTCCGAACACCAATATCTTATCTAATAGGTTAACTCAATCAAGCTTATAGGGATTAATGACCAATACCGGAGCAGGCGATTTCTTCACAACATTTTCGGCTACGCTTCCAAAGATCGTGTGCTCCAATCCATTGCGGCCGTGTGTTCCCATGATCACCAAGTCTATTTTCTCGGACGTAATGAC
This sequence comes from Deltaproteobacteria bacterium, assembly GCA_024644775.1. The sequence continues at coordinate 5,759 of JAHEHB010000289.1, read as the reverse complement.
TTTTAGGATTTCGGTGGCCGGATCTCCTGAAACGATCACTCTCTGAAAGTTGGGACATCCTTGCAAATGTTCTTCGCAAACTTTACCAATGAGTGTTTCAGCCTCTTTATATACTTCTTTTTGTAGCACATTAAGGTTAGGATGAGGAACATAGAAGCCACCCCATTTAAGAAGGTCCTCTACTACATGGAACAGGCAAATATTACTATTGTATTTCTCGGAGACCGATAGCACATGAGGCAGAATCTTCGTACAGTTTTTTGTCAAATCACAAGGAAAAAGAATTTTCTTTATTTCCACCATAGCATTTCCCCCCTTTTTTGTATTTGCCCTCCCCAGGATACAGCCAAAAAGGTAACGGTTCCGATATCTGAAAACTCTGCGCGATTCGTTGCATTTTCTCTGCTTCCTTCATAAACACTCGAGACAGGTTCAGGTAGTAATAAAGATTATTAACTAATCCACGACTAAAACCGACATATCCTTTGCTGAATGAAACACTTTCTGTGAAACACTCCCGAGGATAAAATCTTTAATCCCGGATAGACCCCTCCTCCCCAGGACAACGGCGTTATAACCAGATCGGGCTTCTTTTATGATATCCCTCGCAACCCCACTATTATTAATGTCGGATTTTATGGTGATATTCTCCTCTTCAAATCCAGCATCCATAAGTATTTTCCCTGCTTTTTGCAGTGCCTCGTTAACAAGTTCCTTTTTCTTCTCTTCCAGTACACAGAAAGATCTTTGTTGAGAGATAAAATAAGGAGTTAACGTCGGACTGTTCATTTTGCACAAGGCAGCAGTGTCTTGAATTACATTAAAAAGCGTAATTTTATTATCAGGCGTGAAAAAATTTGCTACAAATTCAACTGCTCGCATAGCGTTTTCAGAATCATCAACTGCCACTAATATTTTTTTATCCATTTCCCATTTCCTCCTTTAAAAGGAATCTTGCAACAATCCAGCTTCCTATGAATTACCGACTGCATAGAACGTGCCACCACCATATATTGTTGATAAATGATGTGATTTCTAAACAGTTCGAATTCATAACGCTTCTAAGCTTCCTTGAGACGCAGCCAGGTTTAGGAAATTTTCGAATTCTCATTTCGCAAAATTTCGAAAAAACATCTATGTACTCTGTCTGACAATGTGATTCGGCCTCGCCGATATCGATCAAAGCCCTCTATTCGACCACCCACACCGTGCAGTTCTTTGCGTGATGAACAATTTTATTGGAGATACTTCCAAAAAGAAACTCTTCGGTTCGAGACACTCCCTGCCGGCCAAGCACAATGGTACCGTATTTGGTTTTATCTCGCTCAGAGAGAATACACTGCGCCATAGAGGGACAGTAAAGCAGTGGTGAATGCATCGCTATACTGCTCTCATCGAATCCCGCATCGATCAGCAGCCGACGATATTCTTCCAGTTTATGTTTGATCCTCTGGCGGTAGTTCTCAAGCCAGCGATCTCGCTCCGCCGATGTTTTAAAATAATCTTCTTCCGGTTCGGGAATCACGTGCAGCAGTGCCACTTTGAAACCAGGGAGTCCCCCTAGCAGTTGGGCCACATACAATACGGCTCGTCTGGCATTTTCGGACTCATCCACTGCAATTAAAATATTCTTAATCATTTGGCGGCTCATTGGATCCTCCTCCGATGATCTCTCTAACTTCCCTAAGATCTGTGATAAATTGACCAGTGGTCTCGTAGAACCACTGAGCGCTTTTTGAAAAATGCAAAAGAATCCGATTAAGGATTTCAGGAATGTACGGATAAACCTTTTTCAAGTTGACCACTCGGTTTCCGAAAATAATATTGAGATCTGCTTCGGTAATATAATCAAAGACAGAGGGGTTCTCCCTTTTCAGGTTTTGGAGGGTGACATCACCCTTTCCCACCAAAAACCCAAGGACGTTGCCGAGTCCGAAAAGATCATATCCATATATGTTTTCCCTGTGTCGATAATTATAGTCAAAATCGATCCACCGGCAGTGAGTGGTTTCTCGATCCAGCAGGATATGATCTCGTCGGATATCGCCGTGTTTTTCTCCGGACTCGTGGATAAACCGAATCCCTTCAACGCACTCCAGAAAGTGGTCCAGTATTTCGGGAAAATGCTCAAAAAAATAGGTCTCATGATCGGATTCTAAATTCTGTACTAGGGTGGAAAGAGATTTCCCGTATATGTAGTCAATAATCCGGACGATATTGGATTGCTCATCCTCAACTGAATGCCCCTGCATAAAATTTGGATGGCCTTTGACCAATTCCAAAATGCGGGCTTCCTTTCTGGGGCTCCGAAAACACTCAAAAGCAAGCCCCCCCACATGGGCTATGAATCTTTCATAAAATACCAATTTGATGATCACTCGCTCCCCGCTCTGTAAATCTCGCGCTCTTTTCACCCAGTATTTAACCTCATCGTCCAAACCAAAGCGTCCTTCCTTAGCGTTATGGCCGATGAGATACGGTCGTCCACCGACGATAATCACATCATTGTAGTCGATGTTGAAAAAATTTGTGGTGTCGGTATGAATATGGACATCGGCATCCGCTGGGAAGCTGGGCATCCAGTGATGAATCATCTCTTTTATAGTTTTGGGGAAAATTTCCATATGAAAAGATCTAAAAAAATCTTTGATATCTAATAGTAATGTCCGTATAATACTAAAAAAAGTAATTGTGAGCAATGAAGGGGGGTCTCACCTCATGAATCGTAACGGCACAATGGACAAACTTCTGCACGCCCTAAAACTCATGTGACAATGAGCGGGATTTAGCCGATCGTTTCGGATATTATCTTGAGAAGTTTATCGGGTGATATGGGTTTGGATAAAAACAGGTTGCCGCCTACCTCAAGCCCATGAGCCCTGTCTTCCTCCCGATTTTTGGCCGTTAAGAATACAATCGGTGTCTCCTTATATTTCTCTTTTTCTCGGATCTGCCTGCAGAGTTCAAAACCATCCATCTCAGGCATGATAATATCAAGCAACAAAAGATCATAACCATTTTGATCCAGTCTTTCGAGGGCCTCCTTAGCGCTTAAAACAGTATGAACAATATACCCCTCAGGGTTAAGGAGTTCTTCGAGGGCTATGAGGACCATTTGATCATCATCTACAACAAGGATACGCGTTTCCATTTCATTACCCCTTTTCCGATTCTTTGACTGGAAGGATGACTTTGATCTCAGTTCCTTCACCAGGTTGGCTGTTGATTTCAAGCCTCCCCCTGTGCATTTCTACAATACTGAAGCAAAGGGAAAGGCCCAATCCGGTACCCCTTCCCATCGATTTGGTGGTGAAGAAGGGGTCAAAGACCTTGTCCAGGATTTCTTCAGGTATCCCTACACCTGTGTCCTGAATGGACACCAGCACGAATGGGGATGCTTCGTTGTCGATAAGGTATGAGGAAATGGTCAACTCCCTTTTTCCGGGAACCTCTTCCATTGCATCCCTGGCATTGGAGATCAGATTGAGGAAGACCTGTTCGAGCTGGTTCGTATCTCCCATAACCTTCGGCAGGCCATCGGTCAAATTCCGCACAATGGAGATGTTGTGGTTGAGAAGCTGTTGGCCCGTGATCAAAAGGGCGTTCTCTACGGGTTGATTAATATCAAGTTTCTGAAATTCGGGTTTCGTCTGCCTGGAAAACTCCCTGAGGTGATCGACAATCTTTTCGATTCGACTGTTACACTGACGGATAAGTTCCAAACGCTGTCTATTCGGACAATCTTCATGGAGATTCTTAAAGATGACATAAAGGATCGTTTCCGAAGCCATGAGGGGATTGTTCAATTCGTGGGCCACTCCGGCAACCAGTTCTCCAAGGGCTCTCATCTTTGATGCCTCGACAAGATTGGCCTGGGCTGCCTTGAGCTCTGCTTCCAAGCGTTTATGTTCGGTAATGTCTTTGAAGATTCCCGCAGTGCCGATGACCTGGTCTGTTTCATCCCGAAGGAGAAAAATTGAGTTTGAAATGGTAAGGACTTCACCGTTTTTTCCCTTTACTTCCATCTCGTAATTTTTGGCCCTTTCATCAGCTTGCAGAAGTGCCATAATATCTCTGGCTTCCTGGATGCCTCTAACATAAAAACGCGAAATGTGGGTGCCCTGCACCTCCTCTCTTCCATGTTCGACTATTTCCTCCATGGCCCTATTCATGTATGTTATTTTCCCCTTAAGGTCAGTGGTCACAATACCGTCAATGGAACTCTCCATGATGTTTTCAAGAAATTCTTTTGTTTCTCGCAGCTCTCTTTCCAGTGTTTTCCTTACTGTGATGTCACGCACAATTTCCACGAATCCCGTCACACGTCCGGCAGGCTCCATAATGGCGGTAACCGTGCTGTGGGCAGGGAAACGGTCACCGTTTTTCCTCACCCGATCCATCTCCTGTTCGCAAACCCCTTCGATCCTTGTCCGTTTTGACATCTCTTTTTGAATACCTCTATCCCGGTCTTCAGGGGGAATGGTGATGCCAATATTCTCTTTATTGAGTACCTCCTCCTTTTTCCAACCAAAAAGCTTTTCAGCCCCCCTATTGAATTCAATAATCATTCCATAAAAGTCGAGTGCCATGATGGCAAAAGCCGTGGCGCTATCTAAGATGCTGTTCAGGAATTGAGAGAGATCGCGGTATTTCTCTCTCGACTCCTTAAGTTCCCGGGTCCTGGCATCCACCTTCTTCTCTAAATTTGACGTGTAATCTTGAATCTGGCCGATCATCCGGTTAAAGAATAGTCCCAGAAGTCCGATCTCGTCACGACTGTGAACCCTAATTCTTTGGGAGAGGTCTCCTTGCGCCATTTTGACGGTAACATCGGTAAGTTCTCGAATCGGCCGCGTCAGGACTTTTGAAAATGTGATAACCAGAACCAGAACAACAAGGATACTCACAAGTACCATGATAAAGATGAATCGTTCGGTCTCGTTTAGGGGTCTATAGATTTCCTCCTCGTAAGAGCTAGCTGCAATAATCCAATCCCATGGTCTGAAATAGACGTATTTGTTGAGCTTCTGTCTCGGTGTCGTTTCCCCCAATTCAGGGTTTAACCAGGGATAACGATTGGTACCCACCTCACCATCCCTTAGCTTTATGGCATCCATGATCATCGCTCGGATATACTCAAACCCCGACGAATCTTTGGCATCGATAATGTTCTCTCCTTCCTTTGCCGGATGAATCTTCAGGGTGCCTTTGCTGTCGATGATGTAGACGTAACCTGTCTCTGCGACTTTGATTTCTTTGATCTCCTCTTCGAACGAATAAGCGACCCTTTGTTCATTCAGATTGGAGGCCACCTTCTTTTGCACCATCCCCTGCTGTATCCTACACATGGAATAAATATTTCTTACAAGATGCTCCAGGTCTTCCTCAGATGCCTTTCTGAGGGCCTGATTGAAGCGGTTTGTGGAAAGATAGGCAACACAGAGAAGAGGAAGTAATACCAAAAAAAGGGTAACGGCGATGAGTTTTGCGCGGATACTCCAATTGCGAAAGGAAGCTATCATTATGTCATTTCTTCGCAGAAGAAATCAGATATAGTTATCTTTACAATTTTATTAAATCACAACCGGTATTTGATGTAAAGCCGAATCACTGTTTAATAGACTGGATTTGGGAATGTTATCATACCTCGAAGCTTTCCTACCATTTTGTACATTACAGGGGAGACCCAGCCTTCCTCGAGTACATCATCATCGATCTCGTCAAGAATGCCATCATGAATGGCCCAACTTCTTCCCCTG
>JAHEHB010000288.1 GCA_024644775.1 Deltaproteobacteria bacterium | reverse complement strand
GATTACGGAAGCGGATCATGAACGTTGGACCCGGGAAGATCTAATACCTTATATTGACGTTGCGATTGAATGTTTCGGTTTTGATCGGCTGATGTATGGTGGCGATTGGCCGGTGTGTACATTGGCCGGAACGTATACGGAATGGACGGCAGCCCTGGATTGGGCCTTAAAGAATTTTTCAAATGACGATAGAAAAAAATTGTTGCATGATAACGCGATACGGCTTTATCGGTTGGACTGAATGGAAGCGGGTATCCATCGTAAAGAGGGGGAGTTATGAATCCGTTGGCAACACGTAAAATCGGCAAATCAGACCTAAGCGTAACCGCTTTGGGCCTTGGCGGCACGTCGCATGGCAATATGTACAAAGCCCTGTCTGAAGAAAAAGCCTTTGAGGTCACCGCATATGCCTACAATTGTGGTATTCGCTACTTTGATGTCGCACCCCTTTATGGTTACGGACGCGCCGAACGCCTCTTCGGCCAATACCTCAAGACGGTTCCTCGAAACAGTGTGGTTCTATCGACGAAGGTGGGACGGTTAATCCGGAAAAAGAGTCCCGACACAACCGTTGTTAAAGGTAAAAATGCAAATGTTTTCGTCGACTGTCAGGATTATTATGCGACATTTGATTTCAGCAGAGACGGTACCCTTCGCTCCATTGAAGAGAGCCTAAAGCGCCTCCAGTTGGACCGTATCGATATCATCCACATCCATGATCCCGATTACGAGAATTGCTATGAGCAGGCGCTGAATGAAACATTTCCTACTCTGGCGGAACTCAGAGATAAAAAGGTAATTGGGGCGATAGGTGCCGGAATGAATCAGGCCGAGATGCTCACTGATTTTGCCAGGAATGCAGACTTTGATTGTTTTCTGCTGGCGGGTCGCTATACCCTGTTGGATCAGGTTGCTCTGAAGGAATTATTGCCTCTCTGTGAAAAGAAAAATATCAGCATTATTATCGGTGGTGCCTATAATAGCGGCATACTTGCTACTGGTGCGGTTAAAGGGGCTCGCTACAATTATAAACCGGCTCCGGTTGAGATGGTGGAGAAAACGAGAAGAATCGAAACGGTATGCAACAATCACAAGGTCCCTATGAAAGCAGCAGCCCTTCAATTTCCGTTCGGACATCCGGCCGTAATCACGAATATTCCAGGAACCGGTTCCAAAGAACGCTTTAAAGAGAATATGGAGATGATGCAACATCCGATTCCTCTGGATTTTTGGGCGGAACTGAAACACGAAAAATTAATTACCAAAAATACTCCGATACCGAAATAAACTTCTGAGCTTTGTTCGCCATTCTATTTCTATTCTGTGTATTACGGATCTTGATCAACATTGTGAGCCGTGTCCATCAGCCGCAACCCTTTAACCTTGGCCCTTTAACCCTAAATCTGAGTCTGACAAAGCCTGCGCTTGACCGGTGGGAAAGAAGAATCGACGTGTTATGAACCTCGGCTCGATACTCACAAATACCGTAGAAAAATATCCAAATCGGACAGCCCTGATTCATTTAAATCTCCGATGGACGTATGAAGAACTCAACAAACGGGTGAGTCGTCTTGCCGATGCGTTGAGTAATATGGGTGTGACAAAGGGCGATCGAATCGCCCTGATGTTTCACAATTCCAATCACTTTGTGGAAGTTTACTTTGCCGCAATGAAGATTGGGGGGGTGATTACACCGGTTAATTTCCGGTTTGTGGGACCTGAAATCGAGTATATTCTGAACGATTCGGGGGCAACGACATTTTTTTATGGTGAGGATTTCCATGACGTCATCGCAGCCAGCCGTTCTCGGTTAAATAAGGTGGAACGGTTTATTGCCGTGCATGCCCCGGAAGCACCCGATACGCTGGATTATGAGCAAATAATGAGTATAGGACACCATGCGGAACCCGAGATCCAGGTAAATGAAGATGATATCTGTCAATTAATGTATACATCAGGTACTACGGGCAAACCAAAAGGAGCCGTTCTAACCCACCGTTCTGTGATATGGAACATGTTCAACACGATTTGGGGCAGGGAAGATCGAGACGGGGAAATCGCACTGATCATTGGACCCCTTTACCATACCGCCGCCTTAAATAATCATCTTACCATACAGGTTGCACTGGGAGGCACCAGCATCCTCATTAAACGCTTCGATCCAGTTGACGTCTTAAAAGTGATAGAGCGTCAGCAGGTAACGACCATCTCCGGTTCCCCGGCCATGTATCATTTGTTGCTCAAGCATTTTGAATCGAACCGGTTTGATGCATCCTCCATCACGAAATGCACGGTGGGGTCAGCCATCTTGCCTGGCGAGACGAAACGGCGTTTGGAAAGGTGCTTTCCGAACATCTGCGGTATTTATGATGTATATGGATGCACGGAAGCGGCACCGACAATCAGTATTCTTCGGGGGGATGAGTCGAAACGAAAGGAGGGATCCGTGGGCAAAGCCATGCCGTATGTCCAGGTTCGGATTGTGGATGAACTGGACCGGCTATTGCCGACCGGAGAGATCGGAGAGTTAATCTGTCGCGGCCCCAACATTATGCTGGGATATCACGGTCAAGAAGAGGTTACCCGAGACGCGCTTCGCGGCGGATGGTTGCATACCGGAGATATGGCCCGTATGGATGATGAGGGGTTTCTCTACATTGTGGACCGTAAAAGAGATATGATAAACAGTGGCGGCGAAAACATTTCCCCTCGGGAAATCGAGGAAGTGCTTGTTGTTCATCCCTTGATCGATGAAGCCGCTGTGGTGGGCATGGAGGATCCGATCTGGGGAGAGGCAGTCCGTGCGTTTATCGTATGCAAAGCGGGTACGCAATTAACAAAAAATGAGGTGATCGAACATTGTCGGCAGCACGTTGCAAGCTACAAGAAACCGAAACACGTTTCCTTTATCCACGAAATCCCGAAAAATCCATCGGGTAAGATATTAAAGGCAAAACTTCGCCGGCTCCCGCTTTAAAAATTATATTTGATTTCAAAAAAGAGGCGATCGTTTTCTCCGATTCCCCGAAACTGTCGAATATCACCAGATTCATAGAAGACGACCCCGCCTGAAGCTTCGACGGAATCGGTCAGATCATATTTAGCTGAGATGCGCAGAAGCGCACCATCATTGCCCAGTAAACCGAAGGTCTGGGCAAGTACTGTTACGGTGAGGGTGTCGTTTAATAAGTCTCTTACAAGCCTAAAAGCGGTTTGAAATTCATCTTCCGAAATGGCGTCCGGGGATTGTTTCAAAGCTTTCTCAAATTCGAATAGATGACGATTTGCGACCTCAAAACTGATGGTTGTTTCGTGAAACCCGCTGTATTCAAATCCCACTAGGGTATCGATGCGAGAAAAGCTTTTTCCCGGGGCATTAAAAAATTTAAATCCATCCAAAAAAGCGGCCTCTGTCTTCAACAACCAGTTTTCAATCGCAATATTAAACGCTGAGCCGAACATCTTTAATCGGGCATGCGTTAACTCTTTTTGTCCGTCCCCTCGTGTTTCCTGATGGGGGAGTTTGTTAAAATGATCTGCAAAGTAAAATGCAACGTCCCATCCTGAAAAAATTCCGTTTAATGCGGCACCGAATTCGGTATTGTGGGCGGCATCAGAAGGTTTGACCTCCGGTGGAGGGGGGTGGCGCCCAACAAAAAAATCGCTGCCGTAAGCAGGACGTTTGTTGAACCGGATTTCATGAAGAAACAAACCGGATAGATTCCATCCCCCAAGATAGTAATCGATCCGGGTCATCGTCACCGGCAGGCGAAGGTCCTCGATATCTACCAATCCCGGCTCTCTTAAGTCCAGAGGATTTAACACATCCGTAATGCGGATATTGTCTGATTTTCCCCAGACGACAATTTGACGCCCCGATCGAATATCGAGCTTGTCCGTGATGCTTCCCAAAATATAAGATTCACCGAATTCAGCATCTTTTTCCCGATTGTCCAGAACTTCATCGGTAAATTGATCTCTTCCCCTTATTTCGAAAACCGCATCATAATAAGTTTTTCCGATCACCTGAGCCCGCCAGGCATCTGAAAATCTAGCCTTCAACTCCAATTGCAATTCAGGCCGAAAGCGGGAAAGCCCTCGCCAGTCGGTTTCACCCGGCTCCGGGCGATCATGGGCGAAGTTATAAGATATGCCGTGTTTTAAGTGGCCATCCAGACTGAACATGGATGGTTTTTTTTCGTCTGAAATCACGTCTGTCTCTTCGGTTTCTTTTTCGAAACCCTCCATTATTGATTCAATATCTTCCTCTGCTTCCGTTCCCTGATGATTGTTGAGTCTCTTTTTGGTTTGATTGTCTTCGGATTCAATTTTTTCCTCATCAAAACCCTGAAGGATTTCCTCTAGAGATTGATCCTGGTCCGCATGAATGGGCTGCGGGATTGCAGCCAGTATCATTGCAGAGAAAAGACAGGTGACCAGCAGGTGTGTCGTGTAGGTGCGCATGGCGTAGGGCCTGTTGGTGTTACGACCCTTTTTCCATTCTTCGAACCGTGAACAGATCATAGTTTAGTGGTTGATTGAATTTAAGATTGCGAAAGTTTAAGATTGTTTTGTGTGCCAATTTCTTCCCTTTCCGGGTCGTCACATGTATCTGGGTTGCGGTCCAGATACCATCGATTTGCTCAAGCGTTCGGACATCACGATATTTCAGGTAACCCCCGTCCTTAACCCAGTTGATCGCACGGATCACATAGAAGTTATCTTGTCGTACCCAAAGCAAGGATTTGGTATACCCGGTATCCTTAATGACCTTTTTGGTTCTGGGAATCGACTCAATGAGCCATGTGTTTTTTCCGTTGACATCCATTTCTTTTTTAAAGAAAAAATCGTAATCTTCAAGCTCGCGGGATGTCATATCCGAATAATTCAGATCGGATCCCATAAAACTACCGCTTTTATCAGCAGACGCAATTCGTTTGGTTTTGCGAAGTGCCGGTAAATAAAGCCACTGATCGTCATCACGATCCGGTTGATCGTAATCGTAGGTCATAAATGCGGTGTCTTTGACATCGGCTGGATGGATAAAAAACATAAGCCTGTAGGTATCTTCCCCTTTATCTTTGGTATATGTACCAATTTTTCGAATTCTTTTCTTTCCTCTTTTATCGATGAGAATCATTTCCATATCCGAGGTTTGGTTATCACCGTCGTCCCGGGCATCCACCTTTTCCATGATGTCACGTGCCTTGGGGTCGTCCGCAACAACGGCCGATGCGGTAATAATGGTCGAAAAGGCTATGGATACTAAAAACCAAATAATTTTTTGAGCCTTCATGTTACCCTCCAGTCTTGGTTTAATAATACATTCCGTATGATATTATCGTCCCACTCAGGGAATGGGAGAAAAATCCTTACCTTTAGGCGACAATTTCAGTTTCGACGCGTTCTCGGGTTTCGGGTGTCAGGTTTCGGGTATCCGCATGGAGACTTAACTCGTCTGAGAAACCTGGTAAATTCCCAAATCGGATCAACGGTAGAAATAACCTAAAGGCGAGAAGGCCAGGAAGCCTGGAGGCTATAAGGCTTTCCAGCCCCTACCTTTTCGCCTCCAAGCATTCCAGCGTCCCAGCTTTCTCGCTTCCTAGCTCGTCTAAGAAACCTCGTTTCTTGGCTTATTGACCAGCACCATTAATGCGGGTGCGATCAGATAATCCGAAACCAGTGCCATGACGATTGTAAAAGCGGTGAGCAGGCCGAAATTGATCAAATTATTCATGCTGGCAAACACAAAAATAAAAAACCCGAGGGAGAGCACGATGGATGTGACCAACATGGCTCGACCGGTGGTATCCAGCGTCTCCCGTACGGCGGTTTTGGGATCACCGCTGGCTTCATAGTAGCGCCTGAAGTTATGCATGAAATGAATGGTATCGTCCACTGCCAGTCCAATGGCGATGCTTGCCACCATCATGGTAAAAAGATCCATGGGAATCGAAAACGCACCAACGACACCCAACATCAGAAGAATAGGGGCGATGTTGGGAATCATGCTCAAAAGCCCGATGCGGATTTTGCCGATAAGAAAGATCATTAAAACGGTGATGACCACCAGTGCGATGGCGTAGCTTTTGGCCATACTGACCATTACATTGTAGATGGTTTGAAATAGCAACGCCATCATGCCGGTAATGGCGATTTTTGCTTCCGGGAAATGCGCTTGAAAATATTTTTTCACATCGTTCAGAAACTGGTCGTACATCACTGCGTCTTTAAAAGGGGCCTTGATGGTAAATCGGGTCATGGAGAACTGACTGTCCACCACATCTTCGAGGTCATCGGTGCCTGTGTTTTCAAACAAGAGAAATTCCTGAGCGATGAGATCCCGGTTTTGTGGAACGACGTAGTATTGGCGGCGATTTTCGTTTAGCGCTTGATGGATTTCTTTTAGGATCGCGGTCAGCGACCAGGCCTTTCCGGCATAGATATCGGAAAATTCCAAAGACTCTACATAGGCAATCGCTTTTTCGATCCTGTTTAGAAATTCGGGCGCGTACAGACCGTTTTCTCGTCCGGTATCGATCACCACTTCGAGATTCAAAGACCCGCGAAGCTTCAGATCTATTTTTTCCGTGGCAATTCGAATCGGATTTGTTTTTGGAAACCACCCCAGCGGATCGTGGGAAAACTGTATTCTGGTCAGAGCCGCAATTGATAGGGCGATGACAACCCCGCTGATTAAAAGGATCGATCGTACATGAGTGGTTGAGAAATGGCTCACCCCCCCAAGAAACCGGTCCATTAAATTTTTTCTTTCACCGGTGCGCGTTGTTTTTGACCTTTTGTTCTTTAGGGGTATCAGCGCCAGCAGCGCAGGCAGCAGGACAATGGTGTTAATAAAGGCAAACAGGACCCCGATGCCCGCAAAAATTCCCAGATCTGCAATCGGGGCGATATCGGCAGTGGAAAACGATAGCAGGCCGCATGCGGTGGTGACATTGGTCATCACAATGGCCAACCCGGAATGACCGAGCGCATGAGCGATGGCGTCTTCCTTATCGCCGGTTTTATCGAAGCGATGATAGAATATGGTCAGGATGTGCACCGACGTTCCCACTCCCACGGCAAGCAGAAACGATGGCAGAATTTGCGTTGGGAGCTTGATGGCG
>JAHEHB010000287.1 GCA_024644775.1 Deltaproteobacteria bacterium | reverse complement strand
CAAAAACAACTGCTACGATAATAACGCCGTCCATAAGTCATGCACCTATCATTAAACTGAATAACTTCATTTACGGATTTATATTTCACGATTTACTGGTTTTTTCAATCAGGACGATCATTTTTATCCGACGGATTCGGATCTGACCCAGGCCGATCGAATTTGATCTGGCCCGATTTGATCTGATCTGACCCGAATCTGGGATTCCAGTTTCTGAGATCTATTCTGCACCGGCCGGTTCGTCCTTTTTTGCGCTGGAATTCTTTAGCGCCTGAAGCTCTTTTTCGATTTCATCATCTGCGGCCAGGGTTTCTAATTCCTCACCCAGCGTTGTTTGCTTTCCGTAGTTGACCAGATCCGCCTCTGACTCCATGCGTTCAATCCTGTTTTCAAGCTCATCAAATTTGACGATAACCTCGGAGCTATCCATACGGCGAATATCTTGCTGGGCTTGCATTTTTCGTTTTGCATGAATATGACGCTGAATCAGCATACGCTGTTTGTCTCGAGCGGTCTTTAGCTTTTCTTCAAGCTGCCGGATATCGTCTTGATACTGTTCGATGAGACTATCAAGATCGGCAATTTCTAGCTCGATCCCCTCTTTTCTGCGCGTGTGCCCGCGTTTTTCAATCAGTGCTTCCCGTGCGAGATCATCTCGTCCCTTATTTACGGCGAGTCCGGCTTTATCTTCCCAGTATTTCTCCCGCGCTTCAATATCTTCCAACTGTCGTTGGGCCTTTTTCCTTTCTGCCATAACGCCTGCACACGAGGCCTTTATTTCAACCAGCGTATCTTCCATCTCACGGATCATCAGTTTGATGAGTTTTTCCGGGTCTTCGGCTTTGTCCAACATTGCATTGATATTGGCGCTGACAATATCGCGAAACCGTGTAAAAATTCCCATGTGACACCTCCATTTTTACTATTTGTATAAGAGATATAGCACCAAATGTGCCAAATTATATATTTATATAAATTTCAGTATGTTATATGGTTTCTGACGATTGAGATACAAAATAAAACTGGCAACAAAAACTAACATGTGGTAAAAAACGCTAAAAATACGCGTGATATTTAATTTAACGGCTCGCTAAAGCTTTCCACAAAAAAAATCATTATCACGATTCACTGTTATGGAGACGCGAAAACCGATTGATACGAAAAAACACACACAGTTTCGTCCGTCCGTAGGGATGGATGAAGCGCTCGGGCAATCCGAAACATTCCTGGAGTTTCAAGAACGCCTGTCTCGTGTGGCGCCGGTTAACCGACCGGTGCTTTTGCTGGGGGAGCGTGGATCGGGTAAAGAACTGGCAGCCTCCCGTCTTCATTTTCTGTCACAACGATGGCAAGGGCCATTGGTTGCATTAAACTGCGCCGCGCTGGCCCCTTCTTTGATCGAATCAGAATTGTTTGGTTATGAAAAGGGAGCCTTTACCGGTGCCCAACAACAGCGGATCGGCCGTTTTGAAAAAGCGGACGGTGGGACGTTATTTTTAGATGAAATTGGGAATATCCCCATTGAGGTTCAGGAAAAAATATTACGGGTTGTAGAGTACAACTCCTTTGAACGGGTGGGCAGTTCAGAAACCATTGACGTAGATGTTCGCATTGTTGCCGCCACCAATGCCGATTTGGTATCCCTTGTGGGTGAAGAAAAGTTCAAGCAGGATCTTTTGGATCGTCTTTCCTTTGAGGTTCTTTATGTGCCACCGCTTCGGGAGAGAAAGGGGGACATACTTTTGCTGGCAAATCATTTTGCCAGTAGGATGGCGTTTGAATTGGGACGTAAAGAAATCCCCACATTCAGCGACGACGCAAAAAAGGCGTTAGAAACCTACCCCTGGCCCGGTAATGTGCGCGAACTAAAAAATGTTGTGGAAAGGGGCGTGTATCGCTCCGACTCAATGGTGATTGCAGAAATATCGTTTGATCCATTCCTTTCTCCGTATGAAAATAGGAAGCTGCGATCATCTTTGACAGACGAGCCGAAAACCTCCAAAACATCGGTTACTGAAGACCTCATGGACAAACCACTCAAAGAGGCCGTGTATGAATTAAAACGACGACTATTGGAAAAAGCGCTTGAGGAGTCCAAATACAATCAAAGAGAGGCTGCCAAACGATTGGAACTTACGTATCATCAATTTCGAGGGCTATATCGGCAATATAAAGATACCATGCATTGAGGATTCGCTCAAAAATTAACGGTCCTATAACCCAAACAAAGGTAGGGTCAATTTTATCGCCTTGTCCTCCTCCCTCTCACCTGGGAAAGAAGCTAGGAGGCTGGGAGGCTATGAGACCTCAATCCCTCCGACGTATGGAGGGAAGTTTTAACTCCTCCCCTCGTCGAAGATCCCGCCCCAAGGCGGGGACGGGGGACTTTGGACATACTTGACACAGGGGGTAATTGTAAGCATCTGTTTTGAAATAAATTTTTTTTAAATCGCAGAATGTAGAACAAGGAATATCGCATGTCGAAGTAAACACTTCATAATTCTGTGGTTCATTATTTTTTTTTCTGGTTCCCATGCTCCTGCGTGAAAACCCACACCGAGGAATGCATTCCCACGCAGTAGCATGGGAACGAGTAAAACAATTATTATAGTACTTAGCATTGATAAACTCTTAAAAAGTCCTAAAACCGTCATGCCAGACTTGATCCCCGATAAGAACGGAATCTTCGACCGGTATCCATAAGCCATTGAATTTACTGGATTCCTCCTGGACTCGATCCGGGATCTACCGGAATGACATAAAAATGTGTTTTTCGACTTTTTGCGAAACCATCATGAATTGGAACACGATGATTAAAAAACCGAAACTTATAATCGTTTTTGGTATCACATTCATTTTTATTTTTTTGGGTGTGACATTTGCGGTGTACAGCAGCTATTGCCGATTTAAAGAAATCCGGTTCGATGCTCAGAAAAAGGAAATTGTGTATAAAATGTATGCCGACTATAAAAAAGATTTTCCGGACGTAGTCGATATTACCGCGAATGAGGCGATGGCGCTTATCAAAGCGGAAAAAGCCGTTTTTGTAGACACTCGAAAACAGAAAGAAATGGAAGTATCGACGCTTCCGAATGCCATTACACAAGAGGCGTATCTAAGAGATCCTCAAAAATACAGAAGAAAAACGGTTATCGGATACTGCACCATCAGCTATCGCAGCGGAGAACTTGCCCAAAAACTATCGAAAGACGGCATACGGATGTTTAACTTGAAAGGCGGAATATTGGCCTGGGTGTTGGAAGGTGGTAAAATATTTGATCAAAACGGGGAAACCCGTCGAATTCATGTATACGGCAGAAAATGGAATTATCCGGCCAATGGGTATGAGGCGGTTTGGTAAAGTAAAAAAGGGGCGGTATGTACTGAACCGCCCCTGGAATTAGAACGTTATAGGTGAATCACTAGTGGATCGTAATTTGTTTTGGTTTTTCCTCTTCAGGCTTTGGGATTTCAATCTTTAACAATCCATCTTTGTAATCCGCTGTGATATCTTTGTGATTCAGACCGACCGGCAAGGTAAAAGATCTCTCAAACTTCCCATAGGCGCGTTCTTTCCTGTAATACTGATCTTCTTTAGCCTCATTGTTATATGAACGTTCCCCTTTCAGCGTAAGGACTCTTTCCTTAAGATCGATAGAAATATCCTTTTTATCCATACCCGGAAGTTCAGCCTTGATGACAACTTTGTTTTCGTCATCGTAAATATCAACCATCGGATGCCAGCTGGTTAACGCAAGATCATCATCGCGCCAGCCGGTGGGGAAGAATGGATCATCAAAAAACCGATTCATACGATCCTGAAATGTCATCATGTCTCTAAACGGTGTCCATTTTACGAGTGTCATTGTTATTTTCTCCTTTCATTGAAAAATATCATGTTTTGTATTAATGTACTTTTCAGTGCTGTTATTTTATTTCCATTCATCGCAATATTATAAGAAGTATTTTTTATGTGTCAATAAAAAAATAATCAAAAAATTTACATTACTTAAAATATGTTTAATTTATAATAATGAAACCGTCGGGAGCTATATTGAGGTTTCAGGGGGAAAAATGGAAAAAGATGAAGATCAAACACGTACCGAGTATTTTTCTTTACCCGAACCATCTTCAACCGATCTTCGGGGGCGACAATCCGTCCGGGCAACCTTTAAATTAACGGAAAAAGCGATCGATGCACTTAGTATCGTATCGGTACACCTGGGTATCAAACAAAAATCTCTCTTTGATCATCTCGTAGAGGATGCAGATTCCTTAAGCCTCATCGCCCGTGAGCTGGAGTCACTGGAATTTAATCGGCTCACTCGCATCCAAAAGACCTACGTGCTCAGCCGAAGAACGCTATCCTGTCTGGAGAGGGCTGCCAGAAATTTCGAGACGCCCCGGGATGCACTCGTCGAGTATTCCATTCAAAGGTTGTTGCCGGTGATTATAAAAGAGCGGGAAAAGCATTTAAAACGCAAAAAAATTCTAAAGGAACTTACTGAATATCTTAAAAAGGGAAGTCAGATACTTGGAAAATCAGAAGAATGGTTGGGACCGAATGATCCCGTTTATGATAGACTCAGGGCAGCAATGAGTGGTTTGGTAAGTGCATGCCACCACATCGATGATTATGTGGAAAAGGGTAAAATCATTGAAGATTTTGAATAACCGTATCTAAATATACGTTAATTTATCGAATCCCTCTCGCCGCCGAATGGCCTCCAAAAGACCGACAGTGCCGGTCATCATATTATCCCCCCAGGGCGCTCCAAAACGAATCGGCAATGTCGAATTTTTTAAGAGCCTCCTTTTTGGCCCGGTGGCAACAATAGCGTCTACCGATTGGTACCCGGAGGCTTTTCTGCAATAGGCCCCGTGCCCTCCCTCCGATAGTATTTTTTTGTGATTTAACTTCCCGTCTGCCAAATCGACGATTAACGAATCCAATCGCTCACAGGTAATATCGTGGGTGTGATACTCGAAAGATCCAGTGATTTCGCCGACGGCGAGCGTGGCACCCACCGTATGTGAAGTCGCCACATCCAAAACAAAAATATTATCTTTTTGCTGTGTTTCTTTATCCATGGAGGCACCCAGAATGGCCGCCATACCGCTGTCCATGACGTACACCTCACCCACGGGCAACACGCCGGCGGTTTCAGCAATTGAATTGAGACGGTTCAGCGTCGAGGGAACCTCCCCCCTCTTATAAAGCAATGCATGCGGGAAAGGATTTATGTCCAATCTCTCCTTAAAGAGGGTGTGGCGATAGTCTAAATGGGAGCGACCCTCCGGCGGCACGCCGTGGTCTTGGGCGCAGATGCCGACAAAATCGAACGAAAAAGAAACACCGAATCCTTCGACAAGTTGTTTTATTCTTTGGATATCAATATCCGCCAGTGTAAGCGTGCTGAAATGATTTTCGGCTCGATATCCATCGATTTCGGCATCTTCAACTACGGTAATCCCCCAATTTCGAACGTTTTTTAAGTTATGATGGAGTGTTGCTGCAGCAGAAACGGACATGACCACCCGGGCTTCTTCCGCCCGCTTTTTTAACACTTCCGTTACGGGGCCTCCTCCCATCTCGCATCCGGTAACGAGGAGGTTTCCCGGAAGGTTTTGTGCTTTTTCAGCCAGGGTTCGAACCGGTGATTGTACCACCGCTTTGTAGTGAAGATTGGTGGTGTCGTCATAGTAGAGAATATCCATGGTTCCGGCGCCAATATCCACCAATAAAAAACGACTCATGATTCGCAGACCCCTTTTGATTCTAAATGAAACGATTAAAAAATCGAATTAAAGGCCACCAGTCCTGCACAGTACTCTCGATCTCCGGTTGCCAGATCGTTCCAGACAATTACCATGGCAATACATCGCGCCAAACCGACGAGAATCAGCCCGACCATATGTTCATGGTGCCCGGACAGGAAACTGATGGCCAATATAAACATCAAGATAGGACCAATAACCCAATTTTGAATCAATGACAGCCCAAGAACTTTGAAGTTCCGAAACACGTGGCCAAGCTGCTCATATTTTACTTTGGCCAAAGGCGGGTACATCATTAGAATCAGGCCGATGGCAATGGGGATATTGGTGGTGTCCACCTGAAAATAGTTGATCACCTGTCGGATTCCCGGAAACACATATCCCCAGAAGACACCCACGAGCATACCCAAAAAAATCCACAATGTGAGATACCGATCCAGAAAAGAAAGTTTCTTTATTTCAGCCACTTTGTATCTCCTCCAATCAACTTTCGATCCACTCTTTGGTTTCTCCAACCATCGGAATCTATTCGACGTATTTAACCTGGCCGTCTACGACCACAGCGGATGTTCCGAATCCGCCGTATTCCAATTTAGCAATATATCGATTTATATTTGGTCTGTCAAAAAAGGATAACTGGCCGGTGGTCAGGGGTTCGGGAGAAGGGTATGATTAAGGGCTTTAAAATCAATGAACACCCGTTAGTGGTTAATTCGCACGCATGTTACCGGAATGAAGCTTTTGTTCAGTTATAAGTCCAAGAGGTATGTCGGACTATCAATTAAGCGAAAAATATCAGAATTAATTTTCGGAACTAATTGAGCCAAGGATCCATTAAAGAGCGTTCAACAATCAGCTTTCAGAGGTCAGCTTTTACTGAATATCGAAAGATCCATATCTCATTTATGCAAGAGATATCAATTTCTTTTAGAACCATTCTCCTGATTGCTGAACGCTGATAGCTGACAGCTTTCAATTGAGTGTTTTCGCTCAATTGGGGTAATATTTTGTGTTTTAAGAATTCATTTGATATGGACAGATACTATACATATCTTGTATATTCGGTGTTCATAATATGTATTGTAAAATGAGCCTGTTTCAAATGAGAAGGGATCAGCAAGATGGCTCCTGCTAAACCGTTAAGCCTCGAAACCCGGAAATTTTTTGACCTGCTTAACCAAGCGGCATTTGCCAATCCGTTCGGTGCAACCCGGGAAGCGATTGATTTACAATTAATAGGTCTTCCATCACCCCAAACCGAGGCAGAACGCACAAAAAAGACGCTTGAGGTCGTGTTTTCAAGGATGCGGCAATTTGAAAAGGAGCATCGAGTCGATATTCGACAGTATCGTGGGCAGGACCGGATTTTA
>JAHEHB010000028.1 GCA_024644775.1 Deltaproteobacteria bacterium | reverse complement strand
CAGCGGATGATTGGTCCCACGAGTCAGCATTGGTTTGGAGTCGATCAACTCGGAAGGGATTTATTCAGCCGGGTGGTATATGGTGCGCGCATATCCATCCGGGTCGGCGTATTGGCGGTTGGTATCTCTTTGATCATCGGAACGTGTCTTGGTTTGGTATCGGGTTATTTCGGCAAGTTGGTAGACAATGTGATCATGCGCGCCATGGATGTGATGATGTCGTTGCCATATGTTTTGTTAGCGATTTTAATCGCTTCGGTGCTGGGTCCTTCTTTAGAAAATGCGATTTTAGCCATCGGTATTGTGCGTATTCCACGATTTGCACGTCTTGCCCGAGCCAGCACGCTATCGGTAAAGGAACAACAGTTTATCGAAGCGTCTCATTCGGTAGGCGCTTCAAGCGTTCGGATTATTGTTAAGGATGTGTTACCCAACATTATGGGTCCGATCATCGTCTACAGCACGTTGAGTCTCGGTGATGCCATTTTAGGGGCGGCGGTATTGAGCTTTCTTGGCTTAGGAGCACAACCGCCGATTCCAGAATGGGGGGCAATGCTTAACGAAGCCCAGAAATTTGTAACGATCGCACCATTTCTTTCGATTTTTCCAGGACTCGCTATTTTCATGACGGTACTCGGTTTCAATCTGTTTGGAGATGGTCTGCGGGATATATTGGATCCCAAGTCAAGACGATAATGGAAACCTTGCTCAAAATCAAAAACCTGGCTGTCCATTTCTATACCTACCGGGGTGTTGTGAAAGCACTGGACGGTATCGACTTGACCATCCATCGACGAGAATCTTTGGGGCTGGTGGGTGAAACCGGATGCGGGAAGAGTGTCACCGCCCGATCGATCATTCGCCTCATCGACTCACCGGGCCGTATCGAACGCGGAAAAATAGAATTGGACGGTACAGATATTTTAACCCTGGCGGAGGCGGAATTGCGCGCAATTCGTGGCCGAAAAATCTCCTTTATCTTTCAAGAACCCAAAAAGGCACTGGATCCTACCGCCACCGTTGGGGATCAGTTGATGGAAGCAGTCCAGATTGCCCAGGGAATTTCCGGTAGAGGATCCAAAGAAAAGGCAATAAAACTGCTGCAAAAAGTCGGCTTAGCCGATACGCATCGGCTCATGAAAAGCTATTCCTTTGAATTAAGCGGAGGGATGGCGCAGCGGGTCATGATCGCAATGGCAGTATGCGGCAGCCCCCAGCTGGTAATCGCCGATGAACCCACTTCCGCATTGGATGTATCGGTTCAGTCTCAAATCCTGAGACTACTGGATGGACTCCATAAAGAATACGGATCCTCCCTATTGTTGATCACCCACGACCTGGGCGTGGCTGCAGAAAATTGCGATCGTATTGCGGTTATGTATGCAGGATGCATTGTCGAATACGGACCCATAAAAACGGTATTCAACCATCCGGCCCACCCGTATACGGTTAAGCTTCTGCAGGCTTTACCGAGCATGGACAGAGATACTTTGGACTCGATTCCAGGAATGGTACCCGATCTCATTTATCCTCCGCCGGGTTGCCGGTTTTCAAATCGGTGTGATATGCGAAAAGGTATTTGCACCCAGGATAAACCACCGATGACCGAGCTGGGAGAAAGGCATTGGGTCGCATGTTACCATGCAGATTGAGATAAATAGGCAAAGAGATGGATACAGTTGTAAGGATCTCCGATCTAAAAAAACACTTTCCGATAAAAGAAGCGGGGTTTCTGTCATTGTCTTCAAATCAGACGGTGAGGGCAGTGGATGGCGTCAGTTTCCACATCTTGCCCAATGAAATGTTTGGACTTGCCGGTGAATCCGGCTGCGGTAAGAGTACCGTGGGTCGAATGATGTTGGGGTTAATTCGTGCCACTTCCGGGAAAATAGTATTTCATGAAAAAGACATCGGTTTGCTGACCGCATCGGAGCTGCGTAAGCTTCGACCAAAAATACAGATGGTTTTTCAGGATCCCTATACGTCACTCAATCCCCGAAGAAATGTATCTTCAATTATATCGGATCCATTGGTCGTCCATACCGATATGTCCCATTCGCAACGACGCAAACGTGTGATGAACATGCTTGAGCGGGTTGGATTGGCAAAGGATCATTACTATCGTTACCCCCATGAGTTTTCGGGTGGTCAAAGACAACGAATTGCTATTGCCCGGGCGCTTATCTTGAGTCCGGATTTCCTGGTACTGGATGAGCCGACCTCGGCTTTGGATGTATCGGTCCAAGCGGTCATTGTGAATCTGATCAAAAATCTACAAAGAGAACTTAACTTAAGCTGTCTGTTCATTACCCATGATTTGAACTTGCTTCGGTTCCTAAGCGACCGCTTGGCGATCATGTATTTGGGCCAGATTGTTGAACTCGCAGACACCAAAACGCTCTTTGACGATCCGCTTCACCCTTACTCGCGGGCTCTGATCGAATCAACGCCCCAACCGGTTCCGAATCCGAATCGGAAGCGCCGGTATTTAGAAGGAGAAATTCCATCAAATATAGAACCGCCACCGGGATGTCGCTTTCATCCCCGGTGTCCGGAAAAGATGGGTGAAATATGCGAGAGAACGACCCCTTCAGAGACCGCTGTCAATGGACGTCTCGTGAGCTGTCACCTTTATAATTAGGAAAGCATTGCGATGCCGACGAGTAAAGCACATGTGATTTCATATGTTATAAAACGCCTGATAAACAGTGTGTTTGTTCTATTGGTATTGTCATTTCTTATTTTTTCCTTTTTACGAGCCATACCCGGAGACCCCGTCCTCACATTACTCGGGGAGGAGGAGTCCACACCTGAACAATATGAAGCACTCAAAAAGGAACTGGGTTTAGATAAACCGATGATGATTCAGTATGCAAAATGGATCGGGCGCATTGCACAAGGGGAGTTTGGAACCAGTATTCATACCGGCCGGCCGGTGTTGCCGCAAGTCTTAGAGAAGCTGAAGGCCACGGTTGAACTGGCGGTTGTTGCGGTGTTGCTGGGATCGGTATTCGGTATCGTGGCCGGTACTATCTCGGCTGTGAAACAAAATTCTTTTTTCGACAATGTTGCCATGATTTCCGCTTTAGTCGGTATATCCATGCCGGTTTTCTGGATGGGGCTTTTGTTGATCATTGCGTTTAGTGTGGAATTCGATTGGCTACCGATAAGTGGCATGCTTTCCCATGCTACACGTATCAAATCGATTACGGGGTTTGCTTTTGTCGATGCTATTATTACCGGCAATTTCGGAGCGTTAAAAGATCTTCTGGCCCATCTCATTTTACCGGCCCTAACGCTTGGCGTGGTGCCGGCCGCGCTAACTGCAAGAACCACGAGGGCCAGCATGCTGGATGTGATCAATGAAGATTATATTAAAGCAGGACTCGCCAGGGGGCTGAGTTTTTTCCAAGCACTCCGGAAGCACGCGTTTCGCAACGCCCTCATTCCGGTGGCAACGGTGATCGGTCTTCAAATCGGCGTCTACCTTGGCGGATCCATCGTGACTGAAACCGTGTTCTCCTGGCCGGGATTGGGTCGACATGTGGTGGAAGCGATCTATGATCGGGATTACCCGGTTGTCCAAGGGGCTGTTTTTATCTATGCGTTCATTATCGTTATGGTTAACCTAATCGTCGATTTGCTTTACAGCTACCTTGATCCAAGGGTTAGTCTGTAATAGGTTGATGTATCGTAGGAATTTATTTTTTAGAAGGAGGAAAAATGCCCAAATTACCTGAAGAAATATTGGAACTGGAAAACAAAGCACGGGACGACGTATCCCCTGAAAACCTCGAAGCGCATATCGACTACCTTTGTTCCTTGGGTGAGAAATTGGCGGGCACGGAAGAAGAAGCCAAGGCCTGTCAGTATTTTGTGGATCAACTCGCCGACGCCGGCCTTGAGGCAACCGTTCACGAGTTTGAGTCTTACATCTCCCATCCGATCAGCGCCGGCTTCTCCGCTTATTTCCCAAAAAAAATCGATGTCGAAGGTGTTGGCGTATCATTTGGTGTCAGCACGCCCGAACAGGGATTGAGCGCAGAGGTCGTTCATGTGGGCAGTGGCACCGAGGCTGAATATGCGGGCAAAAACGTTGCCGGCAAGATCGTTCTAGTGGATAAACTGCCGAGCCCGGAGCGGGCCGTCACTGCAGTCAAGCACGGGGCGGCGGCCATGGTTGCCATGTCTGAAGGGCATATGCGTCACAAAATGATTGTAACGCCGGTTTGGGGCACGCCCTCGTTGGAAGAAAAAGATAGCATTCCACGCATTCCGGTGGTTTCTATCAGCGGTGACGACGGCGCTCCGCTGCGTGAAATGGCACAAACCGCAACCCTTAAAGGGACGGTCAAAACCGTAAACCGTGAAGGATGGACGACCATCCGACTGCCGGAAGTTGAGATCAAAGGCAAGCAACCCGAATTTCTGCTGGTGGGCGGGCACTATTGTTCCTGGTTTGACGGCGGCACAGACAATGTCACCGGAAACAGTTGCTTGTTGGAATTGGCAAGAATTCTCAAAAAATTTGAAGGATCTTTGAAATATGGTGTCCGAATTGCCTGGTGGCCGGGTCATTCCAACGGTCGATACTCGGGCTCAACCTGGTACGCCGATACCTTCTGGCAAGATCTATATGACAACGGTATTGTTTATTTTAACATCGATTCCCCTGGGGTGAAAGGTGCGGCCGTTTATGTGCCCCGTCACCAGATGGGAGAAGTCTCCGAGTTTAACGAAGCCTGTGTTGCCGAGCTGACTGAATGGTCAACCGTAACCAGCTCGGATGCCCAGTTGGCCCTTGGTCGCCGGGCGGGTCGTCACATAAACTCTACCCGTCCCAGTCGAGCGGCCGATCAGTCCTTTTGGGGAATCGGCTTAACCTCCCTGGGTGTCTACAGCATGCTCCCTCCGGATCATCCGGATCGGCGCAAAGAGGTTGGCGGATCGGGTGGGGCTTGGTGGTGGCACTCCATCGACGATACGGCCGATAAAACGGATGTGAATGTTCTCTCCCAAGATACACAGCTGTATGCGTCTATTATCCTGAGGCTTGCCACAGCCAACGTGTTGCCATTCGATTTTGCGGTGGTTGCCCAGGATTATTTGGACGCGCTATCAGAATATCAAGACGAGGCAGGCACGTATTTACCCGTCGACAGGCTCATCGATGGGGCCAAGGTGCTGAAAGAAAAATCGGAAGCCCTTCACTCGGGAGCGGAAAGCTTAAATAGTACGGAAGCGGAAAACGTGAATCGGCTGTATTTGCGTTTGGCGAGGACTCTAAACCCAACGCTATACACATCCGTGTCGCCGTTTCACCAGCAACCGGCCCTGGGGACACGTTTCATACCGGACTTGACGCCGTCCCTTCTATTAAAAACCATTGACCCGAATTCTGACGATTTTAAGTTTTTAAAAACCGGAATGTTAAGAGCCATTAATAAAATCAATTTTCATATGTTGGAGGCCATACGACTGATCGATCATTGTGTTTAAACAGACTATGAACAATGACGTTAATTATTAATCCAGGAGGTGTATGTATGAATTCTAAATTAAGACATTCGATTTTTGTGCTGTTTTTTATCATAGTATTTGGCGTGGGACAGTCGGTGGCGGCGGGTGGCACGCTGATCGTGGGGCGCGGTACGGATGCCAACTCATTGGATCCTGCCGAAGCGACGTCTTTTGAAGCAATCAAATGCGCGGATTGGTCCTTTGATGGACTGGTTCGATTTGAAGGCAACTCCCATAAAATTGTGCCTGCCCTGGCCGAATCATGGGAGGTATCCGAAGATGGTCTGACATGGACGTTCAAATTGAGAAAGGGCGTGAAGTTTCATGACGGCACCCCCTTTAACGCGGATGCCGTGGTTTTCTCCTTTGAACGCCAGCGCGATAAAAGTAACCCTTATTACAATAAACTTTTTTCTCGCTGGACCGCAAAATTCGGCGACATCAAACTTACCGAAAAGGTTGACGACTATACCGTTAACATCCATTTAACGAAACCGGCACCGGCGCTGCTGGTGAATCTGGCGTTTTATATCGGCTACATTGTCAGCCCAACGGCCGTCGAAAAGGACAAAGACGGCTTCCGAATGAACCCGGTGGGCACCGGTTACTTTAAATTCGTTAAATGGGTCAACGACGACTATATCGAATACGAAGCCAACAAAGACTACTGGGACGGACCGCCGGAGGTTGACCGACTGATCGTTAAAATCATTCCGGACAATGAGGTGCGATTATTGGCACTCAAAAAAGGCGAGATTCACTTTGCCTACGGTATTCCGTATCCGCATTTTCAGGAAATCGAGAAATCCAAAGACCTAAAGCTCTATCGGACCACGACCCTGGGTATCAGTTATCTCGCCATGAACGTTGAAAAGGAACCGTTCAACAACCTCAAGGTGCGACAGGCGGTCAACCACGCCATCAACAAAGAACGGCTGTTCAAAACCGTCTTTTATGGCTACGGTGAGGCGGCGAAACAGACCATTCCACCCTCCTGGTGGGGCCATAACCCCAACGTACCTCAGATGGAGTATGACCCTGAAAAAGCAAAAAAACTGCTTGCTGAGGCCGGGTATCCGGATGGGTTTAAAACCGATCTCATCTCATGGACGAATCCGCGTCCCTACTGTCCCGCCCCACGGGATATGGTGGCTTTGGTAAAGTCCGATCTGGAAAAAGTCGGTATAAAGGTCGAGATAAAGATGATGCGCTGGAAAGCCTTTAGGGATTTGCGCGGTAAGGGACATTACCAGATGACCATGGCCGGGTGGATTTCAGGTACGTTGGATCCGGATGGAATCCTCTATGCGCTATTCCACAGCCGGTACGCGCGGAAAGAGAATTCTTTAAACCTTGCACGGATCAAAGATCCGACCATCGACAAGCTTCTGGAAGACGCCAGATCCTCCTATGAGCAAAAAGACCGGGATGCCCTCTACCAGAAAGCGGCCATGGAAATCTACAAAGCTTCCCCGGATATATTTGTGGCCCACCCGGTAGCAGCTATCGTTGCCAGAAGCAACGTAAAGAATATCTTCATTCACGATTCACATTGGGTGCCGCTCCACAAAGTCACCATTGAGTGACCACAAAAAATAGACCCGACTCAAGAGTCGGGTCTATTTTTTTACAGAGGACAGAAGACGGAGGGCAGAGGACAGCACCCGGCCTCACCCGTTCAGGCGCTATGCCTCCCCTCCCCTTCGGGCTGGGCTTTGGACATACTTGACACAGGGGGTAATTGTAAGCATCTGTTTTTATGCAAAGTTCTTAAGTCAAAGTCATTAACTTAACAAATGGTTATATTCCTGTGGGAGCGGCTTCCAGCCGCGATTAAGACTCCAGACCGAGTTCTCTTCGTGGCTGGAAGCCACTCCCACAAGGAGTTGATGTTACGTTAATGGCATTGATTCTGAAGTAGAAACATGAAAAAACTATTTTGAGGAATCCCATTTTATTCCAAATAGACAGTCCGCCTTGGCGGATCACTTTAGGCACTTTAGTTCACTTTAGCTCACTCACAACTGAATCCGGCAGAGCCAAGTATCTCTGACCTGGCCCTGAGGAACAGGTTTTCAATAATAGAATAAACATGCTCGAAACACTCCAATCGATACTGTATCCATTATTCCAACCGAATGAGGCTCATGATGCATTTTCCATTTTTGACCCTGCGCAACAATTTGATGAGGGCAGCGGTAATTTCGCAAAATGTGCCAACGCTGCGTTTCTCATCGCGCTTACCGGAAACCAGCATAAGCGGTATAACCCGGCCAAAGTGTTTCTTGACCGTATGAAAAAAGTGTCGGAATGGAAAGAAGTGATCGACTTTTATATTACGGGAATCAAAAAAATCCGGGAGGAAATTGAATCGGCTTGCCGACATGATCCCGACTTCGCCAAATCCCTGACCGATTTGCATACATGGGTTTCCAGCCCAGGCAATCTGAGGAACGCAGAAGAAACCATCGAAAAAATCTGGTCCGTATTTTTTCCCGAGGCGGTGGGTTTACGAAAAAAACCACAGGAACTCAGTGAAGCCTTAAGGAAAAAAAGAACGATCTCTATCACACGATTGAATCCGGATCCCATATTCAATCCATCACAGCAACTGCTGTTTACATCAAATGTCCTCTTAACACTCCCGACCGTTTCAAAATCTTTGGAAACACTTCCGCTGAGCAATGACCTAAAAAACAAAATCGATCACGAAATGCGAAAAGAACAGGACTACTGGTTCGACCATCCAATCCAAATCGGGGTTAAACCGGAAAATAACGAAGTCCTGTACGGACTCAAGGGGCTTGAAGAAGCATTCATTTTCGAACGTTCTCGTAACAATGCAAAAGAAAGCTCGCGGCTTCGGTGCGTGTTGTCTGTTTCGGTTACCCATAAAGGACTTCATTCCGTTGCCAAACAGTATCTCAAAGAGACCATCGCCCAGGCGGGCGGATTTGGCGATCTGGAGGTTTACGCATTTTCAGAATCAGATACTCATGATATTATTCGCAACATTCTTGTCCCTGCTGCCGAGCGTTATCTGGAATTCGAGCACCCTGAGGAGCATCTAAGGGTATTCGGGGTCGACGGGGAGTATGGCAGGCACTACAGTTTTCTAAAAGCCATCGCAGCTTTCTGGAACGTTCTCATCGATGCGGATATAAAGGCTACGTTTAAGATCGATCTGGATCAGGTGTTTCCTCAAGAGGCGCTTGTGGATCAGACCGGTGCGTCAGCATTTGAACATTTTCAATCGCCGCTTTGGGGCGCTTTTGGCAAAGATGCTTCCGGACAATTCATGGACCTTGGAATGATCGCCGGTTCACTGGTCAACGAAAGGGACATCGACACCTCGTTGTTTACCCCTGATGTCCGATTTCCAAGACGACCGCTCGCTCCGGATGAATATATTTTCTTCAGCCAGTTGCCCCAGGCACTCTCTACAAAAGCCGAAATGATGACGCGATATCAACCGGATTTTCTAGATGGAAATAAAAATTGTATCCAGAGGATTCATATTACCGGGGGAACAAACGGTATACTGGTAAACCGCCTGTTTCAATACCGACCGTTTACGCCAAGCTTCATCGGACGGGCGGAGGATCAAGCCTACATTCTTTCGGTGCTTTCGCGGCCTGGAAAACGACTGACATATGTGCACAAAGATGGACTGATCATGCGCCATGACAAGGAAGCGTTTGCCCAAGAAGCCATTCAATCTGCTTCCATCGGAAAAATGGTTGGGGATTATGTCCGAATCCTCTATTTTTCCGCGTATGCAAAATCGCTGGCACGCGATCTCTCAACTATCAAGAATATCCTGAATCCGTTTACCGGTTGCTTCATATCGAAAATTCCGGTAACCGTTGTTTACCTTCGATTCGCGTTAAAGGCCGCGTCTCTATTTGCATCGGGCAAAGACAATGATGGCATTGAATTTGTTATGGATGGGGCAAAGCGCTTGAAGACAGCGTTGGACTTTGTTGAAGACGAAGATGGGATGTTAAAGCGCCAATACGACAGGGAACGCATGGGCTGGAATGTTTATTATGACACGCTCACAGAAATTGAAAACGCATTGAAAAATCAAGATCACTTCGCGATGGCACTGCAGAAGACAGCAAGGAAGATCATATCAGCGTGTGCCATATAATCAACCTTTTTTTCGGTTATAAAGGAGGCAAGTTATGGAAAAAGTTAAAATTGGTGTCATTGGCGTGGGGACCATTGGTGCGGTACATGCCACCGCCCTTGCTTCAAGCCCCCTGGCGGAGCTTGTGGGTATCGCAGATGTGAATGAAGACCTTCGGGAAAAGACCGCTCAAGAGTTGGAAACCAGAGGATATGCCGATTATCGAGAACTCATTAACACACCGGGATTAGAGGCAATCAGCATCTGCACACCGGATGATTATCACCTGGGACCTGTCATGGACTGCATGGACGCAGCGATGCACATTATCCTTGAAAAGCCGCTTGCCACCAGACTCGATGAAGCAGAAACCATCGCCAAGCGGGCGCGCGGATATGGAAAAAAGTTCACGATAGCATACATCGTACGTTTCGATCCTCGTTACGCCTTGGCCAAAGAAGCCGTTGAGAAGGGTGAAATCGGTGATATCGTGCACATGAGCGCGCTGCGAAATACCAGCCCATTGAGTCCACGATATTTAAAAGGTCGTGTGTCAGTGCTATATTTCCTCGGTGTTCACGACCTCGATCAGCTCATGTGGATGACTGGTAACCCCATCGAACGGGTATATGCAGAATCGCGCGGCATGCTGGTGAAGCAAGAGGTTGGCGTAGACGATACCGTACTTTCCCTCATCAGGTTCAAAAATGGGGCCATTGCCCAAATGAACCACACGTGGGCCTGCCCGGCGACCCGCGAAGGGCGTTTACAATCGAGACTGGATATTGTCGGCACAAACGGGCAAATAAATATAGAAGTTTGGAATCAGGGGCTTAAAATTCATGGATCAAGCGGCATTCGTTTTCAGGATGTGAGTTACGGTCCGATCATCCACGGGGAACGGCTCGGAAATATGCGTACCCAGCTCGAACATTTCCTACGATGCATCATTCGAGATGAAACGCCGATCGTGGGTACTGAGGAAGGGCTAGCGGGGGTTCGAGCGGTTACGGCTCTGGAAGAATCGATGGAGACGGGCAAAGCAGTTTATCTATAGATCCATTACTTTAAGAGAGCAACGATGACCGAATTTATCGAGAAGGAAAGACTTCGTAAAGTGCTTACCGATCTCGCGCCGCATGCGAGGAATCTGCTCGGGGACATGATTTCCTACCCGAGTACACATGGAAACGAATCGGAATTACAGACGTTTCTCGAAAAGAGATGGACAGAAGCCGGCTTTTACGTGGAACGGCATACAATTTCCGAGAACCTCAAGGCAGATCCGGAGTATGCCCACCCGATAGAAGATCTAAGTTTTAAAGGTCGTGACAACCTTGTGGTTCGCGTTAAAGGAAACGATTCGGGACGAAGCGTCATCATCAATAGTCACGTGGATGTTGTTCCACCGCATGAATGGCCGGACGCCTTTCAGCCGAAAGTCGAGGGGGACTGGATCTATGGTCGGGGGGCTTGCGATGCCAAGGGCTGTGTGGCAGCCATGTATCTGACCGCCTGCGCACTTCAAGAACTCGGGATGAAAACCGGTGGTGATATTATCTATCAAATGGTCATCGATGAAGAGGTGGGAGGAAACGGCAGCCTCGCCCTTATACGAGAGGGAATTACGGCCGATGGCGCCATCGTACTCGAACCCACAAAGCTCCGGTTACATCCTGCCAACAGGGGTGCCATTTGGTTTCGATTTGAGTTTGAGGGTAAACCCACGCATATGGGCGGGAAAGAACACGGCATAAATGCCATCGATCTGGCATGTGAAACAATTGGAATTCTTTACGAATACGAAAAAAACCTTATTCAGGACAAGAAAAATCAGCCGCTTTTTGATCATTACAAAATGCCGACTCAAATCAACATCGGGGTGCTGGAGGCGGGTGAATGGCCATCGATTGTGGCAGGATCCGCGGTAATGGAAGGGGGTGTCGGATTTCTGCCGAATCGCCCCATGTCCCAGGTAAAAGAGGACATTGTCCGATACATTGAAAACCGCGGCAGCGATACCCTTAAATCACGATATCGTTTGACGTTTCCAAAACTCCACAACGACAGCTATGAGACACCGATAGACGATCCCATCGTCCAAACGTTTCACGCAGCAACCCAAGAAACAGAGGCACAAAAAACCATCACCGGGTGGAACGTAAGCTGCGATGCCCGACTATTCGCAAAAATCGGCGCTATGCCGACGCTGGTGTTTGGTCCGGGAGACATTCAGGATGCGCATTCGACAGCCGAAAAAATCCACCTGTCTGAAATTGTTACTGCCGCAGAGACTCTGATCCGGTTTACTGAAAGATGGTGCTCTCCGGTGGTATAGCTCTTTACATGCGGATTGTTTGACTAAATGGATCAGACAATTTCGATTGGCTATTGCATTTTGAGTGTTCAGTGTTCAGCACCGCCGCCAGCGGAGCTGGATTTATCACAATAAGAAACAAATTAAAGGTACCTTTGCATACGTTTCTCAGACGAGGTTTCGGGTGTCAGGTTTCAGGTGTCAGGAGCTAAACCACCAACGGAGCTGGATTCATCACTACAAGAAACGAGGTTCCTCAGAAGAGGATTTAGGGTTCCGGGTTAATAGGTTCAGGGATTGGGATTGAGCCACGCAAATTGTATAATGGCACTGCCGCACTTGTTTGGTCACGTGCAGCGCAGGCTCTTGCTCCGCGTGTTGAATATTGGAACCTGGTTATATACAAAGCCCCAGTTAGCGAAATTTAACTTCCCTCCCCTGGCGGGAGGGATTGAGGGAGGGGGATAAAATAGACATCATTCCCTCAACTTGGTCTTTCTATATAACCAGATATTGGAATTTGGGATTTTACCGGGTTTCTCAGACGAGCACAGGAAGGATCATCCCTCCTGAACTCTGAACACTGAACCCCTGAACACTCGCATTGCCTGAAGCGTCAAAGGGAGGCAAACATGAGTCATAAACACCTGGGTGTCGGAATACGAGGGGCAGGACAGGTTTCTTACGAACACGCAAAGGCGGTTCAAAACAATCCGCACTTATATCTATCGGCGATATGCAGCCGTTCTGAGGAAAGCGCACAAAAACTTGCGGCTCAATTCAATCCGGATGCAAAAGTCTATAACGCGTATGAAGAGATGCTTGCTGATCCGGAAGTAAATATCGTTTCGGTCTGTATGCCCAATCATCTTCATGCTCGTGAAGCCATTCAGGCCTTTGATGCAAACAAACACCTGATTTTAGAAAAACCGACTGCAATCAATAACGAAGAGCTTCAGACCCTCCGTGAAGCGGCAAGAAAGGCAGAGACAAAATCTGTCGTAAGCTTTGTTCTCAGGTGGCATCCGATGGTCTGCAATTTAAAGGCCCTATTGGAAAAAAAAGCCATCGGTAATGTTTACTACACCGAGGCAGATTACTGGCACGGGATAAAAAAAACGTTTTCCAGCTACAATTGGATACGACGCAAACAGTTTGCCGGAGGTGCCATGATTTCCGGTGGATGCCATGCTGCGGATATCATACGATATTTGACGGGCAAAGAGGCCGATGAAGTCTTTGCCTATCGCTGCCGAAAACGACGGGATTTTGACTATGACACGACACTGGTTGCTTCAGTAAAATTTAGAGATGAAAGTATTGGAAAATTATCTGCTTCCCTTGATGGCTTGCATTTCCCCTATCAATTTAACATCGACTTACTGGGAACTGAAGGTGCCATCCGGAACAACCGCATTTACTCAAAAACCCTGTTTCCAGAGCAAACAGATTTTGTTACCATTTGCTCAGATACACCCGATTCCGGTGCAGTCACCCATCATCCCTTTCAACAGGAAATCGACAACCTTACAGATCATATATTGAAAAACACACCGGTGCTATCGGATGTACTGGATGCCTGTAATTCAATGGAAGTGGTATTGGCGATCGAAACCTCTGCAAAGACAGGTAAACCGGTTAAAGTTACTGGAGCATAATCAGAGGAGATAACTATGGGCGGTCGGGCACCACGGTTTACAATTATTCTTGCGGCTGGAAAAGGGACCCGCATGGGTTCCACGACACAGAATAAAGTCTGTTTTCCCATCGATGGGCAACCTGCCATCAATCGAGCACTCAACATATACATCGGCTGCGGAATACTGCAACACATTGTGGTCGTCGGCGCAATGGCCGGACAAGTTATCGAAACTGTCGGAAGTGAGTTTGACAACGTAATTTTTGCGTACCAGGCAAAGCAAATCGGCACAGCCCACGCCGCAAAGCAGGGTTTAAAGGTTCTTGATGGACTTGAAAGTGAACAAGACGTGCTGTTGGTTGCCGGTGACCGCATCGTTAAATCCACCGTTCTTGAACAACTATTTGACCTTTATTACCGCCGGAATTGCGATTTGGCCCTTTTGGCAGTACCGCATCGCCCATCATCCAATCAGGGACGGCTCGTAATCAGCGACAATGGACAATTATTGGGTGTCGTTGAAGCGATTGACGTTCGACAGCGCAGGGTCTATCGCAAGTTGCGAAACCTGGCCCTAAGAGGGGGGATTCCCCAAAGGAATGAACTGCTTCAAATCGTAAAAAAAGGCTTTATCGCCGATAAGCAAATTTTGGATGAATCAAAGTATAAAAACGCCTTCGGAGATCTCTGGCGACACCTTGCTGACGAAAAACGGGACTTGTCACCGGAAAAAATTCTTAATCTTATTTCAGATGATATGACGCAGTTTGAATTTATTGATAAAACCGGAAACCCAGTTATTAAGACACCGGAAGAAATTGAAAATGAGCCGTCTCTGAACACCAGCGTGTATCTTGTCAAAGCATCCGCACTCCGGTATGCACTTGAAAAACTAAAACGGAACAATGCCCAGCGAGAAGAGTATCTCTCCGATATGGTGTGGTTGCTGGCAGGTGCTTTTGATAACGGAAGGCAACGGTTTCGCGTGGATTATTTTAGTGTTCCGGACCCCACCAGCGTTCTTAGTTTTAACAATCCATCCGAACTATTGGAAGTCGAAACCATCATTCAGTCGAAAAGGGAAAAACCTCCCATCGCGACAGTGCTGCCTTCTTCGTCTTATCGAAGGGTCTCCGATTGGATAAATTCTTTTGAAAATTTATCCAAACATGGCAAAACAGCCGACGCAGTGATATGGAATGAATTTACAGCGCTTTACAGTGATGAAAAGGAGGTGATTCACGAGCGGCTGAAGGCCTACTTAGAAACACTTAAATATACGGCAACGATTATCGGCGAGAACGAAGCGGCCTTCCTCGTCCGTTCCCCGGGCCGGGTAAACGTCATGGGCCGACACATCGACCATCAGGGCGGTACATGTAATCTTATGACCATCGGTTACGAAACATTAATGGTTGTAAAACCCCGTGAGGACGATCGGGTCCGACTTTACAGCGTCAATCCCGATCGTTTCCCGGACCGGACATTTTCAATCGCTGACATGGTCGTCGATCTTCCCTGGGACGACTGGCTTTCGCTGGTTAACAGCGAGAAGGTTTCCAGGATGGTCCATACATACGGAGGGGACTGGGCACAATATATCAAAGCAGCAGTGCTTCGGTTGCAGAAAAAATTTCGTACAGACAAGTTATGCGGGATGGATCTCGTGGTGAGCGGTAATATTCCCATTGCGGCCGGATTGAGTTCTTCATCCTCTTTGGTTGTCGGCGCTGCAGAGGCAACGGTAACGTTAAACCAGCTTGACACCTTCCCGGCCCAGTTGGTGGATCTTTGCGGCGAGGGGGAATGGTTCGTGGGTACACGCGGTGGTGCAGCAGACCATGCCGCTGTAAAATTCGGACAGAAGGGTAAAGTGGTAAAAGTTACCTTCTTTGATTTCAACATTTTGGACATTGTGCCGTTTCCTGAGAACTACGCACTCGCTGTATGCGATTCCGGGCTCAAAGCACAAAAAACCGGCAATGCCAGAGATCTTTTCAATCATCGTATCAGTTGTTACCGTATCGGCTTTCTATTGATAAAAAAGTTTTTCCCACAATACACATCAGTGCTCCGGCATCTTCGCGATGTAAACACGCAAAACTTAAATGTTCCTCTCAGCTGGATCTACCGGTTGCTCCTCCATCTGCCGGACAAAGCAACCCAAGACGAGCTGCAAGAATCGCTTCCAAATGAAGATCTGGATGTCTTCTTTAGCCAGCACGCACCTCCTGAAGACGGCATATATCCGATCCGCGGTGTTGTTCTTTACGGTCTTGGAGAAATAGAGCGGGCAAAACGATATGCGGACGCCATGAAAGAGGGTCGAATGACGTTTATCGGAAAATTAATGAATGTTTCCCATGATGGTGACCGGGTTATATCCATCGATGAAAACGGAAACGAGCATGAATACCGGGCTCCTATATCCAACGACTATCTACTTGGTTTGATCGATGACTTGGAAAGCGGGGATTTACAACGGGTAAGCCGAGCGCAACTTCACTGGCAACCGGGCAGTTATCATTGCAGCCTTCCTGAAATTGATCGAATGGTGGAGATTTCACTTCGAACTCCGGGGGTTGTGGGCGCTCAACTTGCCGGGGCAGGACTCGGCGGATGCATGATGGTACTTGCGCGGCGGACTGATATTCCCTCACTTACGACCAATTTAACCGAACAGTACTACAAGCCTCATAACAAGCCGCCATCCGTTCTGGTCTGTCGGCCGGTGGCAGGAAGCGATGTACTGTTAAAAGACCTCAAGTAAAGGAGGAAATAATGGGAGAAAACAAGGAACTGACATTCTACCGGAACACGATCATCGACATCTTCAATAAAATTTCAGGAGAAATCGAAACGATACAACGTGCGGCCGGGAAAATCGCTGAAGTCATTGCCAGAGAGGAAACGATACACATCATCGGTCCGGGGGGACATTCGAATATGGCGGTTGAAGAGGTCTTTTGGCGGGCCGGCGGATTTGCCTGTATGAATGCGATTCTGGATCCGGGTACCAACCTCATTCATGGCGGCGCGCGGTCGATGATTGTTGAGAGAACACCCGGATATGGTATCAAGGTATTGGACGCATACCGCGTGGGTAAGAAACCCGGCGAAATCATCATAATCGCCAATGCCTACGGCGTAAATTCCATGTGTATCGATATTGTTGAAGAGGCCGAAAAACGGCAAATGACAACAATAGGCTTGACCTCCAGATCTTACGCAGATGTACTCCCGAAGGATCATCCCGCCCGCCATCCTTCCGGAAAGAACCTTTATCAGGAAGTGGATTATTTTCTAAACAACCATCTTCCCTATGGCGATACCATTGTGGAGCTCGAGGGAACCGTGAAAAAAACAGGGCCCACATCAACATTTTGTAATGTGTTTACAATCAACCTGTTGATGATCGAAACCGCAAAAGCGGTTTTATCCATGGGCATCGAACCGCCATTGTTGATGAGTGGTAATTTACCCGGAGGAGATGAAGCCAACAAACTGTTAATCGATAAATACATTCCACTTGTAAAACATCTGATGTAGCAGGAACATTGAATTTCAATATTCAACTTGACATCACCCATAAAAAAAAATAATTATTTAATTTAAGTGGCATACTAATCAAATTTTGATCACCGTAATAAAGTTTCCGGCTGTTTTTCATCACCGAAAACGCAAAGATTTCGGTAACTCGGTTTTTTTGGGATTCTTCTGTTAGATCTTTAGTTTATTTGAGGCGTTAGACCAAAAAACAATGTCATGGGCGATTGTCTTTGATTACACATGCCGGTTTCACATCGCGTTAATCAAAGGCAAATCAGGGCTTGGAATTCTTGCTAAAATGGAATCGAAGCCGAGTGTATCCATACAAACGGAAGAAAGGAGCGAAACATGGCTGAAAATGGCATCAAAAAATCGAAAACAAAAAAACTGTCCCGAAGAGAGTTTATTAAAACCACCACCGGTGCAGCAGTCGGGGCGACAACAGGCGCCTGGTTTTTGGACGGCAAGGCACCGGCTTTCGCACAAAAACGTACATTAACTTCTTTGGCCTTAAGTCTCTTTGTACCTCCCGGCGATGTAATGTTTGCCGATATTATGAAAGAGTTCGGCAAACAGGCCGGTTGTGAAACCCGGTTCGATACAATACATGTATCTCAGGTGCCACCCAAGGTGGCTGCCGAAGCACAGGCCAAAACCGGACATGATCTCTGGAACATCTGGGAGGCCTATGGCTTTTTGCACCGCCGCAGCATCATCGATTTGGATGATGTGCTCGACCCCATCGATAAAGCGCAGAAATTCTTTGATGGACCCAGGTCATGCCACTTCATCGAGGGACACTGGAAAGTCGCCCCGTATTACTTTTTCGCCATGCCGCAGAACGTAAATATCAAACACTGGGACGACGCGGGCCTCAAACCGCCCAAAACGTGGAATGAACTGCTCGAGCGCGGAAAAATCCTGAAAACCCTTGGACATCCCATCGGTATTCCACTCAGTCAGAAATCAACCGACGGGAATAACAATTGGTGGAGCTGCCTCTGGTGCTTTGGGGGAAAGGTCTTTGATAAGGACAGCAAAACCGTTGCCATTAACTCTCCAGAGACACGCACCTGGCTTGAATTTGCCGTCCAGCTATACAAGGATTGCATGACACCGGAAGTCCTCACATGGGATGATGCCGGTAACAACCGATTCCTGCTTTCCGGGAAGGGTTCATGGGTCATTAATCCCATTAGCATCTGGTTTGTAGCCAACGACAAGAAAATGCCCGTTGCAAAGTATATTCAACACTTTCCCTCTCTATCAGGACCGGCAGGACACTACAGCGCCACCTTTAACCACGGCTGGGCCATCACCAAATTCTCAAAAAACCAGGAATTGGCCAAGGACTTCCTCCGCTACTTCTATCAACCGGAGACCTATTCCCGGTGGGTGAGGTCTGTAACCGGGTATGTCATGCCGACAACGGAAAAAGTCACGGAAATGACAAAGGACCTCTGGACGGAGCAACCGGCCATCTCCTTACTGCCGGCAGAGGGCCCGTTTACCCGCTCCCAGGGGTGGCCGGGTAACCCGACGCAGTACGTTGCCGCCTTCAACGAGCGGTATATGCTGGCCCAGATGGTGCATCGATGTATCGAGGGAGAGTCTCCGGCAAGTGTGACTCAGTGGGCTGAAAAGGAAACAGTTAAAATCGTCAAGGAGACGGTGTAGGTTTATATCAAATGCGGCCCTCCCCACAAGGAGGGCCGCACTGTTATTTCATCTCAAAATATGTACAACCAGACTCGAAAAACAGGGCGGATGAATGAAAGCACGGGTAGGATTGAGTACCTTTAGAAAGGAAGCGAGCCTGGGATATCTACTTATTGCGCCAGCCCTGCTTTGGCTGTTGCTGCTTGTGGGCTACCCGTTCTGTCGTGCCATCTACCTTGCGTTTTCCGATGCGGTAATCGGGATGCCTTCAAAGTTTGCAGGACTTAAAAACTATCGGGAGCTGTTTACAGACGAAATCTTCATCCAAACAGTCAAAAACTCCCTTGTTTTTACAATTTCCGCGATATTTTTCAAAATGGTATTAGGTATATCACTCGCCCTTCTTCTGAATGAGAATTTGAAATTCAAACGACTGATACGCGGTTCGGTTCTTCTACCCTGGGTAGTTCCCACGGCCCTTTCAACTCTGGGTTGGCTGTGGATGTACGATTCTCTTTTCAGCGTCTTAACCTGGACCATCAACTGGTTTTTGAAACTCCAGTTTCTAAAATGGTTTGGATTCGCACCCATTGAAATCGCAAAGCTGATGATAAAGATAGGGCTCAGACCCCTTGAGATCAACTGGTTGGGAGAGCCGGGTCTTGCCATGATTTCCTGCATCGTTGTCAATGTCTGGCGGGGAACGCCCTTTTTTGCCATCACGATCCTGGCAGGCCTCGTTTCCATTTCAAGCGAATACTATGAAGCGGCTGAAGTGGATGGCGCAGGCGCCTTGTCGAAATTCTGGCATATCACATTACCCATGTTAAGGCCGGTAATGGCTGTGGTGCTGCTTTTTTCAACCGTCTTTACCTTTGCCGAATTTAATATCATCTTTGTTCTAACCGGAGGCGGTCCCATGAATTCCACCCATCTGTTCGGAACGCTCACCAACCTTTTTGCATTTACAAATTTGCAGTTAGGTAAAGGGGCTGCGGTGTCGCTATTTATGTTCCCCATCCTTGTTACCGTGGTATTGCTGCAACTCCGTTATATCAGAAAGGATTAGACGACTATGGCAAAAGTGAGAAAAGGCGGTTTGACAAGACACCTGGTACTCGGCTATGGGTCTCTGGTTCCCTTTATTATCTTTGCTCTTTTTCCCATCTACTTTATGTTTCTAACCTCCTTTCGAATGGATGCCGAAATGTACGACCTTTCAGCGGTACCTTTTATATTTAATCAGCCGCCGACCTTCAGCCATTATGTCTACATTTTCACCAAAACCCAATTCCCCGTATGGCTCGTCAATTCCATTATAGTTTCCTTTCTCTCCACAGGCATTTCCCTTCCCATCAGTATTATTGCCGCTTACGCTGTTGCGAGGCTTCGATTCCGCGGGGCCGCCACATTCGGCATCGCCATTTTTGTTACGTACCTGATTCCTCCCACCCTTCTCTTTGTACCCCTCTACATGATCATGACCCGGTTGGGGCTTTCAGATACCATCTGGTCCCTTGTCATTACGTATCCCACCTTTCTCATCCCTTTTTCGACCTGGCTGCTTATGGGTTACTTCCGCACCATCCCCAAGGAGATCGAGGAATGTGCCATGGTGGATGGGTGTTCTAGGATCGGTGTGCTTATTCGAATCGTTTTACCGATTTCCATACCGGGGATTGTTTGTGCCGTCCTCTTTGCATTCACCCTGGCCTGGAACGAGTTTATATATGCGTATTCCTTTATTTCAGCCAGCACCCAGAAGG
Source organism: Deltaproteobacteria bacterium (assembly GCA_024644775.1). Next base: position 2,296 of record JAHEHB010000028.1, on the reverse strand, counting down.
TCGTTTCACCCGGAGTGGTAACAGAATTGATCCGCGGAGATATATTCCACTGGGGCGAGATCATGGCCGGGGCGTTTGTCGGCTCTCTTCCCATTGTCATTTTCTATGTATTTTTTCTGGATTACTACGTGTCGGGAATGACAGCAGGTGCGGTAAAAGGATAGGGTTCCGGGAAACGATTCGTGGCTTCCGCTTCGCACATCGGGAATTTTCCATTCTCCTTTTCTCGATATCAGCAAAATCTACCATAATCGTGTCGCAATAAGAAAATGCAGTATCTTAATCGTCTTGTCTGCGTTCATTTTCTTACCTCCCCTCCATAAAGACTTACTTCTAATAATAACTTTTTCTTGTTGTCCAGAAAGTCCAAATTGACGATTTCAAGACTCGCCCGCTTGCGGGCTGATTAAATCTAACTTGGCTTTTATGGATATCCAGGTAACTTTATAGTTGTCAAGATTACTTAAGTGTTTAATGTGCAACTCCGATATAAATATGAAGTTTGAAAAAAGACTCAAGTGAATATCAAAGGAGTAAAATAAACAAATAATGGATAAATCCGACAGAATCAAAGAAGCTTTGATGGGTATGGGCAAGTTACCGACCTTGCCGGGGATCGCTGTAAAAATACTGGAGGCGGTAAAAAAAGAACATTCAAACATAAATGAGATCGCCGATATCATCTCCTCAGATCCGCCCTTAAGCGCTGAGGTACTAAAAACAGTAAATTCTCCGTTTTACGGACTGCCCTCAAAAATCACGACGGTCCCTCGGGCTGTCAGTATGTTGGGAATTAATGCGGTCAAAAATTTAGCCTTGAGTTTTTCTCTTGTTAAAGCATTTCACAACGGTAACAAAAATTCCTTTGATTATTCCGCTTTTTGGAAGAACTCTTTGACAGGGGCGGTCACATCCAAGCTGCTTGCAAAAAGTATTTGTCCGAATGCTGCAGAAGATGCTTTTTTTATAGGACTTCTGCAAGACATTGGGACTTTAGCCATCGTGCAGTGTATGCCCCAAAAATACAACCTAATTTTGGAAGAAATGAGAGAGACACAGTGTGCTTCTCATAAAGCCGAGAACCAAATCCTTGGTTTTGACCACGGGGAAATCGGCGAATATTTGACACATAAATGGGGTTTTTCAGAGATTTTTACTGTCCCCATCCGGTACCATCATTCTCCAGACCAACTAACCAACAAAGATAACCCTGAAATCGAACTTTATACAAAATTTCTTCATTTAGCATCAGCATTCACAGACTTTGTAAATCTTCCAAATAAAACACTTTATCTTGGATTAATCGAGCATTACACCGATAAACATGGATTTTCCGGAAAGTACGATATCGAGGATATCGTGCTTCAATTACAGAAACAGACTGCCGATGTGTTTCCGCTGTTTGATATTAAGGGTTCCCAAGAAACGGATTATTCTAAAATTATCGAAGAGGCAAGAACGGAGCTCATTAATTTGTCCGATGATTTTCTCCGCCAATTCATTGAACAGCAAAGAGATGCCACAAAGTTTAGGGAATTGGCAGCTCATGATGGTCTCACTGGGTTGATCAATCATCAACAATTTACCGAAGTTTTAGAAACTGAGCTTTCCAGGGCGAAACGGTACAAACACCCGCTTACACTGATTTTCGCAGATATCGACTATTTTAAGCGGGTGAATGATACCTACGGGCATTTAGCCGGTGATTATGCGCTGAAGGTAGTTGCAAAATGTCTAAAAGACGGTGTACGAACATGCGATGTGGTTGCAAGATATGGAGGTGAAGAATTTGGGATTATCCTACCGGAGACGCCCCTTGAAGGTGCGATTGTTTTAGCGGAAAGATTAAAAAAAGCATTGTCTAAATTGCAAATGGATTATGAAGGTCAGAAATTGTCTGTCACGTTAAGTTTTGGTATCGCATCAATTTCACAGAATCAAGATATTACACGGAATGAGCTGATAAAACAAACCGATGATGCGCTATATCAGGCAAAAGGGACTGGCAGAAACAAATATTGCATTTTTCGATCGAATCAACAAAAAGGTGATAAAAACCTTTTCAGTGCTGAGACATCCCAACAGGCTCCTGTGATTCACATTTCTAATTAAACTTCACAACAGATTTGTCCGATATTATTTGTATTATTTTGAAGAATAGCATTGGGCTGGAATTTGTCTAAGCTATTTTTCCAGAAAAAATACACTCAAAATAATCGATGAACAGTTCTATTTAATATAAATGAGAGTCGCTATGCTCAGGTCTAAACAATATGGCCTTATCGTTGCCACCGAT
>JAHEHB010000286.1 GCA_024644775.1 Deltaproteobacteria bacterium | reverse complement strand
CGAAATATTTGGCGGAATCGACGGCGAACAGCGGTCATTTTGACGGCGATTGTTATCGGTGTCTGGAGCATGATTTTTTTGGGTGGACTGATGCGGGGTGTTGCCGACCAGATGGTTCGAAACGGAATCGCAACCCTTACCGGGCACATCCAGATTCATAAAAAAGGGTACCGAAGCGACCCGGTCATCGACAACCGCATGACCCGTCCGGAAACTGTAGAAAATACACTGCAAAACGTGTTACCGCCTGCCGCCGGCTGGAGTATGCGGGTGCGGGTAAACGCTATTGCCAGTAATGCCCGTCATTCCAGCGCCGTCACTCTGGTCGGCATCAACCCGGAAAGAGAAGTGGCGGTTTCTTTTATAGGACGAGGCGTCCAGCGGGGCCGGTATCTAAAACCAGATGACAACCATGGCATCATCGTCGGCAATGCCTTGTTAGAAAAATTCGAGACGAAGTTGGGTCGAAAATTAGTGCTCATGTCTCAGGACACGGGTAAGGAAATTGCGTCTCGGGCCTTTCGAATTGCCGGGATATTTAGCGCCGAATTGGAGGCGACAGAAAAGCAATTTGTTTTTGTAACCCTTCCCGCAGCACAGCACATGCTTAAAATGAAACATTCGATTTCCGAGGTATCCATTATTTTACCGGTTCAGCAAAAAACGAATGGGACGGCTGACTTGCTGCGAGAAAAATTGTCTTCGGCCGACTATGAAATCGAAACCTGGCAAGATTTGCTGCCTATGGTGACCGCCATATTAAAAATGTATGACGGTTTTATATTTTTGTGGTTTTTGGTGGTGTTCATCGCCATGGGGTTTGGTATTGTCAATACGACGTTGATGGCCGTATTTGAACGGATCCGGGAGTTTGGCCTGCTCAAAGCACTCGGAATGAAACCCTGGTGGATTATTCGAGCGGTGCTTACAGAATCTTTTTTTCTACTGATTCTTGGAATTGTCGTCGGAAATATACTCGGGATATTTACGATTGTTGCTTTCTCTAAGACAGGGATTGACCTTTCTTCTTTGGCCGAAGGAATGGAGTTTGCCAAAATGTCTCGGATCATTTACCCGATTCTTCACGGCAAAGACGTCCTTTTGGCAAATCTGGTGGTTTTTATCTTAGGACTTTTTGTAAACATTTATCCGGCGGTTAAAGCAGCACGATTTACACCGGTGGAGGCGCTGGCACATACGTGAGGGAGAATATGGATTGAGGGATTGAGGGATTTAGGAATTGTAATGCTCTTGCCACTTTACGGGAGTGTTTGGTATTCTAACTAACTGATACAACGCCATATATTCAAAAAAACGCAACGATAACCGAAAAAAAAATTGACCTTACCTTTGTCCGGAAGGAATTTCGCATGAACATCATTGAATGCACGGATGTTAGCAAGACCTATCAACAAGGGAAAATGCAAGTCCCTGCTTTAAAAGGGGTAACGTTTTCCATCGCGAAAGGTGGATTTGTTGCACTGGCAGGACCCTCGGGTTCGGGTAAAACGACCCTGCTGAATATCATCGGTGGGTTGGATTCCGCCGATTCCGGAAATATTCTGCTGGATGACAGCCCTTTGAATGAGATGAGCCAATCGCAGCTTGCGGATATGCGTTTGCACAAGGTTGGGTTTGTATTTCAAGCGTACAATCTCATCCCCGTGTTGTCTGCCCTCGAAAATGTTGAGTTTGTGATGCTTTTGCAAGGGACCCCGGCCATGGAACGTCGGGAACGTGCCGAAACAATCCTGGATGATGTGGGGCTTGAAGGAATGCATGATCGCCGACCTGCCGAACTGTCCGGAGGCCAACAACAGCGTATCGCAGTTGCCCGTGCCATCGTATCGAATCCATCGATTGTACTGGCAGACGAACCCACCGCTAACCTGGACTCCACCACCGGTAAGGGGCTTCTTGAGATGATGAAGGAAATGAATGAGAAAAAAAAGGTTACGTTTATATTTTCGACCCATGATCGTATGGTGATGGATTATGCCCGGCGACTCGTAAAACTCAGAGATGGCGAAATCACGGATGATCAGACTAAAGATGATCAGACTAAACAAAATTGATGACCGCCAGAAGGGAAGGTCAATCAGATATCGTTTCTATCTTACAATATTACTCTTCTTTTTTTACCCACCGTTGTCCGCATCGGCCGAGACCTCCGATAAGATACCGGAAGCGGCTTCGAACATCCGGTCAAATGCCGGCATTCCCTGGTACAAAAATATCGAAACCGAATGGGGAGGACATCTTAAGCTTCGGGGAACTGCTTCATGGGTCGATGATGAAACTATTTTTCAGCCGGTGGGAACCGGTACCTACTATGATGGTAGCGCTGAGGGCCGGCTGAACAACCGGTTCTTTTTAGGACAATGGGGATATGTCGATACACACTATGAGATCGTGTTTCTCGGCGGTGATGCGTGGCAGGGCGCTAAAGAATTAGGTCAGCTTTTCCCAGGCCTCGTCGATAATGCGCTGTTATTCATTCGTCCCGTTTCTGATGATACCCGGTTTTTGGATCTAACCGGTATTATCAAAGAAACCGATGACTATGTTCTCTATCATAGAATCGATCGTCTTGCCCTATCGCTGCTGCCAAAGTGGGGAGTTGTCCGCATTGGAAGACAGGCGGTCACGTGGGGAAATGGCTTGCTATTTAACACCATGGATCTATTCAATCCGTTTTCACCGGAAGCCATCGACCGTGACTATAAGACCGGCGAGGATATGGCTTTCTTACAGGTCTCCACCGGGCAAGTCGGGGATGTACAATCGGTATATGTTCCCAGACGAGATCCTGAGAATGGGGACGTGGAATGGAATGAAAGTTCTCTGGCCGGAAAGGTGCATTTTCCTTTTGGAACCACTGAATTCGACGTAATGGGTGCGCATCATTTCAATGATCACGTGATTGGCTTGGGAAGCACCGGGTATCTGATTGATGCCGCCTGGAGAATCGACGGCACCTGGACGTTTCTGGATGAAGACAGCGACAATAACGATTATCCATCGCTGGTGGCAAACATCGACTACTCCTGGATCTGGTGGAATAGGAATCTTTACGGTTTTTTGGAATACTTTTTCAATGGGCTCGGCAATACCGACTATTCGAAGGCCATTACGGATCCGGATATCGTGGAAAGAATTGAAAGGGGCGAGTTGTTTACGTTGGGGAAAAATTACTTAAGCGGTCACGTCCGTATCGAGTTGCACCCATTGTTTAATTTCTCTTTAACATTGATCAACAACCTGGATGATCCTTCCGGTTTAATCCAGCCTTATGCCACTTGGGATGTTAAGCAAAACTTTCAGATCATATTTGGCGGAAATGTCTCTTACGGCGCAAACGGCACGGAGTTTGGCGGCTTCCCACTCCCAGACAGCGATTTCCAAAGAATTCCTTCTGACAGTGCATTTCTGTGGTTCTTCTATTTCTTCTAAAATTGAGCCTGTTTCAAAACGTTTCAGTTTGTTCAAGGTCAAGGAAGACAAAAATTTTAACCACAGGCATACATTGAGTATTTCGAGGATTAAAATTTTTGTCTGACACAGAGATTGGGCAAATTGGGACGTTTTGTAATTGGCTCAATATAGGTTTCTATTTCCCAATATCTAACGGCAAAAACCGGCCAAAGCCTGGTGTTACGAGTAATTTGTCGTCTTCGATGACCAATCGCCCTCGCACAACTGTTTTTTCAATCTTACCCTCAAATGACCGGCCGGCAAATGGTGTGTGTTTATTTACATAGTGCATATCATCGGCGTTGCACGTCCACTCGCGCTTAAGGTCCAACACATAGAAATCTGCATCGGCTCCGACTGAAAGATGTCCTTTTCGCGGATATAAACCAAACCGCTTCGCTGGATTGAAAGCGGTCATCTCTGCCAGACGGTTAAGGGGCATGCCTCGCTTTTTTACGCCCTCATGAATCAATACCGGAATCATCGTCTGCAAACCCATCACACCTTCACTCGCCTTGCTGAACGCCTCGAATGGAACATGCTTTTTGTCAAAGGTGTGCGGTGAATGATCCGAGGCGACCATGTCGATCGTACCATCCATGACATATTTCCAAAGTTCATCGACCCGTTCCTGTGATCGAACCGGAGGGTCACATTTTGCAATACCACCGAGACGTCTCAAATCATCTTCGTTAAGTCCTAAATATTGTGGGCAGGTCTCCACCGTAATATCTACCCCCTCCGTTTTTGCCTGCTTTAGGGCAACAGCGCCTTGAGGGATACTCATATGGACCACATGAGCCTTGCATCCCGGGGCTTGTTCGGCAATGAAAACAAACCGCTTTATGGCCTCAAGTTCTGAATAGGGAGGATGGGAAGTAATAAACGCCTCAATATCGTCTTTTCCGGATTGACTGGAATCGTCGACCAATTGATGGATAAGGGTATCGTTTTCAGCATGAACAGCCACCAGTCCACCCCATTGGGCAATCATCTTCATACCCTTTAACAACGTACCATCATCTATGGATGGGTAATTGGAACAGCGGCACATAAACGACTTAAAGGCCTGGCCTCCGGCATCATACAGCGGCTTTAGCTCCTCCAGGTGTCCGGGGACAAGGCCACCCCACAGGCCGATATCCACCACACAGCCCTGCCTGGCTTCTGCCACTTTCGCCTGAAAGGCTTCTAATGTTATCGTTGCCGGTTGCGACAAGGGTTGGTCTAAAATGGTGGTAATGCCGCCGGCAGCCGCGGCGGTGGTTGCACTTGCCAATGTCTCACGATGGGGTTCGCCCACGCCGGCGTGAACATGCACATCGATTGCCCCGGGCAGGATATATTTATCCGTTGCATCGATTACCGTCTCCGCCTCCACATTTTGTTCGGGGAACAACAACGCTGCGATCTTCTCATCGCTTACAGCCAAATCTCCCCTGAATGTATGATTCGAGGTGACAACATGGCCACCTTTTACCAGCAAATCGAATTTCATGATTTATTTAAACCTCTCAGCGGTCTCGGGATCAAGGAAGCGTTGCACTTCAAAATGATAGCCGCCGGGGCCCTCAAAGAAAAAACACTCCACAGGTGCGATCTCCGGCTTTTGTATGCCGGTCAACATTTTTATGCCGTTATCTTCTAAATAATGATACCAAGCCGGTACATCATCCACAACGAGGGTAATCAACACCGCACTCTCTTCTTGAGTCCGGCAATGCCCCTTTTTGCCATCTACGATTCCCAGAAAAGCGCCCCCGGCCATGCGGTATATTTTCGCCGCTTCCTGATCCTCGACACGCTCGAGTTTGAGGATATCTTCAAAAAAAGGGATAACTGATTTGAGATCGTCAAAATAAAGAAACGTAATCTGAGATGAAATACTTCTTTCGTTAGCCATCATTAATATCCCCGGAATAAACCCCAAAATAAAAATAAAATTGATAAGATTGATATTGTCTGTATTCGAACGAAATTTTTCATTATGGCAAGCGTCTCCAATTGTCAAGGGCCATTCATCGTATCTGTTGTTGACACGCTTCTTTGGTTTGGATATTTCCTGTTAAAAAATCTGCGAAACAATATTGGGTCGTATGGCTCCGTTATCGATTAAAATTAATAGAGGGAGCCGGTTCGCTAATTTTTATTTTCTAAAAGGAGGTAAATGGTGAAAAAAAGCACGCTATTAAACGTTTTGGGTCTTGTATTGTGTATAGGGGTGGCGGTATCGGGCGCCAAGGAGATTCAGGTCGGGTTTGTGTATGTGTCACCGATTGGCGATGCAGGATGGTCCTATGCCCATGATCAGGGCCGAAAAATGGTCGAGGCACTTTCAGATGTCAAGACGTCGTATGTAGAGGCCGTTCCTGAAGGACCCGATTCGGAACGGGTCATTCTTAACATGGCAAGGAAAGGGTATGACGTGATTTTTGCCACCAGCTATGGCTACATGGTTCCGATGCTAAAGGTATCCAAACAGTTCCCCAAGGTCGTCTTCATGCATTGCTCCGGATTCAAGAAATCTACGAACATGGGCAATTATTTTGGTCGAATGTATCAGGCCCGGTATCTCACCGGTATGGTCGCTGGTGCCATGACCCGGTCGAAAATTATCGGCTATGTTGCAGCCTTTCCCATTCCGGAAGTTATCCGTGGTATTAATGCATTCGCCCTCGGTGCCCAATCATCGAATCCGGAAGTTGAGGTTCGCGTGGTCTGGACAAAAACCTGGTATGATCCGGCAACCGAAAAAGAGGCGGCCAAAAGCCTACTGGACGTCGGAGCCGATGTCATCGCCCAACACCAGGATTCTCCAAGTCCCCAGGAAGCAGCCGAAGAAAAAGGTGTATACTCCATCGGCTACAACTCCGATATGTCCACTTTTGCACCCAAGGCACATCTGACCGCCCCCATCTGGAACTGGGGACCCTATTACGTGGAAACCATCGAAAAGGTCCGAAAGGGGGCCTGGAAAAGCGAAGCTGTCTGGCCGGGACTGGAGGCTGGGATTGTGGACATTGCTCCCTTCGGTTCTATGGTATCCAAAGATCTTCAAAAAAAAGTACTTGCCAGAAAGGAAGAAATCAAATCCGGGAAACTTAAAGTATTTACAGGACCTATCAAGGATCAAAAAGGCAAGATCCACATCGCAAAGGGAGCCGCTGCATCCGATAAGGAACTTCTGGGGATGACCTGGTTTGTTCAGGGTGTCATCGGCACGACTGAATAGATGGAGACCGAATGATCATTAATCGTAGACAGGAGCCCGTACGCTGGGGTTCCTGTCTGCCTTTATTCGCAGCAGTGCTGCTGGCATGCTGTGTAGGAGCATTTCTGCTCGCCCTACAGGGGAAACCGCCGATTTCCGGTATGCTCCTGCTTTTCAAGGGTGCCTTTGGTTCCCGATGGGCCCTGGAAGACTCTCTGGTTAAGGCGATCCCGATCTTTCTTTGCTCCCTTGGCGTGGCCATCGCTTTCCGTCTGCAGATTTGGAATATTGGGGCAGAAGGCCAATTCGCACTGGGCGCCATCGGCGCTACATGGATTGCCTTGTCATTTCCGGATCTTCCAAAAAGTGTTCTGCTTCCTGCCATGGCCATCGCATCCATGATTGCCAGTGGAATGTGGGGGCTTATCCCCGCGGTGTTAAAAATTCGACTCCGAACCAATGAAATCATCGTAACCTTAATGCTAAATTATATCGGTATCCTCTTTTTGG
>JAHEHB010000624.1 GCA_024644775.1 Deltaproteobacteria bacterium | reverse complement strand
CTGGTCTCCACTCGATTCTGTCGCCATCTGGGGGGAGTTTCGGTGGTATTTAACGGGCCGGCTTCCAGTGATCGCCTTACCGGAATTTGCCAAGCGTGCGCTGGGTGAAGGCCCTCTTTATGAAGCATTCATAACGGGTGAAGCCGCAGACGAAAGCATCTTACCGAAAGGTTCGTACACTACGATTCCGTCCGGGATCGAAAGGGTTGGTGATGTCGTCGGCGACCCCGAAGACGGTATCGGTAGTAACAACTGGGTCGTCTCCGCCGAAAGATCGACCACCGGAGCGCCTATGGTGGCAAGTGACCCACACATTGCTTTCGGGGCAGTATCCTGCTGGTACGAAGCACACCTACAGGGGCCCGATCTGAATGTCGCTGGTGCCGGATATGTCGGTATGCCGGCCGTTATTTTCGGGCGAAACGAACACATCGCCTGGGGGGTTACGAACAACATCTGTTCCCAGAGAGACCTGTACCTGGAAAAGACAGATCCCGAACATCCCGACCATTTCTTTTATGACGACAGATGGGAGCCTGCCAGGACGATAACCGAAGCGATCAACATTAAGGGCGGTGACCCGGTGATAAAAACCATCATCTGCTCGCGCAACGGGCCGATGGCCGACGAACTTCTCCCGGATCCGCTGCAACACACCGGCCCGGTTTCCCTCCGGTGGCTGGGCGACGGTTTTAGCGACGAGCTTACCTGCCTCCTTGACTTGAATGCAGCTCGTGATGCTGAAGACATTCGAAAAGCTCTCAAGCCGTGGGTTGTGCCCACATGGAGTTTTGTCTTTGCCGACAGAAAAGGAAACATCGGCTATCAGTGCGTCGGGCGTATCCCCATCCGGAATGGTTGGAATCGGGGATACCGTTCGGGGTGGGACCCTGATCATCAATGGCAGGGATTCGTTCCATATGAGGGTATGCCCGCGCTTTTAAACCCGCCTCAAGGGTATGCGCGTTCTGCAAACAACCGTACTGCGCCCGAAGATTTTCCCTATCCGCTTTCGGGCACATGGAACAGCGGATATCGAGCGCGTCGAATCAGAGATATGATCGAGGAAAAGAGTAAATTATCTCGTGAGGATTTCGCGCGGATGCAGATGGATGTGCTGTCGATGCGCGCCGTTGAGTCACTGCCGGGATTACTGGCGGTTTTATCGAAGACCATCGATCCAAGAATGAAAACCGTCCACGACTATCTTAAATCGTGGGATTGTAGGATGGAGACGGATCGAGTGGGGGCCTCGATCTTTGAGATTTTCTTCTCGTACTGGATCAAAACCATTGCCGCCGAACGGTTCCCGGAACATTCGGTGGCACTGGTGGCCGAGGCGTCCTATGGTATCGGTACCCGGCTCCTTGGCGGCGATGTCATTGGCTGGTTCAAGAACCGGACACGCGACCAAGCCATCGTTGAATCGATGGCCAAAGCCCTCGATCATCTTGAAAAACGGCTCGGTGCAGATATATCCACCTGGCGCTGGGGTAAGATTCATTCGATCACCCTGAATCACTGGCTGTCTCATCATACGGACGTGAAGGAACTGCTGCAGAGGGGCGGATATCCGGTCGGTGGCAATGGCATTACGGTTTGCAACACGGGATTCGATCCCAACTATATGGCGGCCATGGGTGCCAACTGGCGGCACAATGCCGATTTGAGCGAAGACCCTCCGGGTTTATGGGCGGTAGACGCTGCGGGCCAATCCGGTCATCCGGGCAGTCCTCACTATTGCGATCAGCTCCCCGACTGGCTCGCCGGAAGGCATCACTACATTCCCCTGGACAAAAAGAGAGCAGAAACTGCTTCCGAGTCTCGCCTTATTCTTGCTCCAACCGGGAAGTGAATCCTAAACTTTCTTAGATTTGTATCTGAGCCTCGGCTTCCCAAGGGATCGAGGCTCAGGTTTCTTATGAAATTCACACGAAAAGTATCAATGAAATGCTTTCAGGAACCGTCGCTTGGTTATCGGCAGACATTGCCATTAGATCCGATAATTTTCTCGGTTAGAGGTAATTTGCAACAAAACTTAACGCTGGTGATATAAAAATGTAAACACAATAAAATTGGGGGCTCCTTGACCTGAAATACGTTTGAGAGAATACTTTGATTGTTGATAAAAATTACAGATAATGACAGGAAATTCAATCAATTGGGAATATATCTGCCATATATAATCACCGGGCCAATATTCAGCTTTCAAACACAAATCAATGCAGATAACGTCCGG